>NZ_JBFXHE010000006.1:0-35794 GCF_050177295.1 Desulfobacter sp. | reverse complement strand
CAGTTGAATCTTGATCCCCAGCAGGTAAAACAGGCACAGGCTCAAAAAACAGCTGCGGACGGGGCTGTAAAGGCGCGCCTGCCTGAAACATACCAGTGGCTCTTAGTACCGGTACAAAAGGACCCTGGCTGAAAAATCCGGCTGTATTGATATCTGCCATCCAATCCGGCCTGTCACTGACCACCTGGTTCAAAGATTCATTTGCCTATGCCGAGAGTTTTGATGAGACTGAAAAAAGATATCGGGGGTTGCGGACAAATCAGACAGTACCAATGGCAAGTGAAAATCCCCAGGGCCTGCTGGTCAAACCGGAAATTGCACAAAAGCAGATAGAGGCTGAGACCATCCCCTCAGGTTCTCCCATACCTTTGGATGGAGATGGTGGCCCTGGCAGGGGTGAATTTCCAAGGCCATTGCCAGGGGATCTGCCCCCTGAACCGGAAGGTGATTCAGATAAGCCGAAACGATTTTTTGGAACTGTAACCCTGGATGCCACCCGCGTTGGCCGTGATGCAGGGAAAATCGCAGAAGAGGTGATTGCCCATCTTTCAGGTCTGATGGGGGCAAAGGTTACTGTGACCCTTGAAATATCCGCTGAAATACCAGACGGCGTATCAGATCAGGTAGTCCGTATTGTCACTGAAAACAGCCGTGCATTAAAATTTAGCAGCCAGGGATTTGAGAAAGAATAAGTTCTTTCAATTGATTTCACCCCCAATTTAGAACTGCTGGTTCAGGGACTAAATCAGTTGAGTTTTTCAACAATCGCCGCCACAGCCCTTTCAGCTGTAGCCCCGAACAAGGTCTCAATGTCCACAAGGTTGAGGTATTTATCATCCCATGCCACATTTTTACTTTCAAGAATCCAGTCCTTAAGCCGGGTGTATTTGCCGCCCAGGGCTTTGATTTTCTTCAGCAGGGTAACTTCTTGTGTGGATTTAAAGGCAATGTTTAAAGACAGAAGAAATTCAATGATGTTGGGCGACGCCGGCGAAGATGAGAGTACCGGAATCACAAGAATGCTTCGGCCGTCTTTCCGGCCCTTGCCGATATATACGTTGCCCTCTCTGACAATGATGTTCTTTGTGCCCTTGAGCCGGTGATCTGTTTCCACCCTTGAGGACTCATTGGCCAGAATGCCTGTTTTGGATACCACATCAATGCGGGTATTGGATGTAACCTTTCCTAAAAGGTTTAAGCCGGTGATGCGGTAGAGGAGTGCCCCTTTAATCTCGGATATGATTTCCTGAAGATTTTTAAGGACCAGAACATTGGTGTTGGTCAGCAGGGAAATCTGGATGTTATGTTCGGCCAGGGCATCAAATATAATACCTTCAAAGGTTTCACTGATCCGGCTGGTGCCCACGGTAACTGTTTTGGCCTGGTGCTTGATGGCATCCACGGGCCGGGCCATGATATTGATGGCCTGGTTCATGGTGGCAAAAAAGGTGGACAGCATATTGGACGGGGTGCCTTTGACACCAAAGTCCATTTCAAAATCCGACACCGGCAGCCTGCCGGACAGATATTTAAGGAGCAAGGTGATGTTGGAAACCGTGTTCAGGCCGATGGCACTGGGAAATTCCCCCTGGCGCCTTTTCCGGGAAAATTGATTGTAGAACGCTGCCACGGTTTCCGTGAATTTGTTGTCCAGCAGCACCTCGTAATCATCATGGCCCAAGCTCTTGAACGCTTCAATGGTATCTTCTATTTTCAGCCGTTCCTCATAGAGAAATTTTGATTTGTCATTGATGGCCAGCGCTGCATAGTAACCCCATATATGCCCCACAAGGGTATTGAGAATGGGGGCAAAATGTTCCTGGACTTCAGGAATCTTGAATACGGCCTTGGCATATAAATCAAACCGGTCTTCGCCCTGGGTGGTGATCACAATGGGACAGGCTTTGTGGGCATGGAAAATGGCTGTGTCCTTGATGATGTCCCCAAGCACGCTTTCCCTGGTACCGGCGGCACAGATAATAATCAATGGTTCGCTTGACAGGTCAATATGTTTTTTGTCCTCAACAAAATCCGAGGAGATGGTTTTGTAGCACAGTTCCGACAATTTGATTCTGATCTCGTCGGCAGATGCTTTGTTGGCACCTGAACCCACTGTGGCCCAGTAATTTTTGGAAATGGCCAGATTGTCAGCGCACTCCCTGATCTCATCGCGCATGTCAAGCACCGTTTTCATTTTTGCCGGCAGTTCCATCAGCGCACGGATCTGCTCGCTGATATAGTTTTCACTTCTGGCATTGAGCAGGGCAGCCAGGTGCAGCCCGAGCACAGCCCCGGCAGTGATCTGGGAATAAAAGGCCTTGGTGGAGGCCACGGACATTTCAATGTCCCTGCCGGAACTGGTGTATAATACCCCGTCTACCTTGAAGGTCAGATCCGAATCCCTGCGGTTGACAATGGCAAGGGTCCTGGCTCCGTGGGCCCGGACCATGTCCACGGTCCGGTTGGTGTCCGTGGTGGTGCCGGACTGGCTGATGGCCACAACCAGTGTGTCTTCCATGGCTGTGGTACTTTCCCCCTGACAGCCGGTGTTGAACCCGGAAAGCTCAGACGCTTTCTGGGCACGAATATCCATGAATTTACCCCCCAGGTAGTGGGTGAGAAGATCCGCACATCCTTGGGCCGCAACACCGGCTGTCCCCTGGCCGATGAAATATACTTTTCTAATTTTTCCGGACCGTAAATCGTCTTCCAGTTCCGGCGGAATAATGGTCCTGTTCAGATTGACATTGAGAAGTCCTGAATCCGGATTCTGTTTGAATTTGTTTTCCAGTGTCTTTTCAACGGAGAGCGGCGATTCAGAGATCTCCTTGAGGAAATAGTGGTTATACCCCTGGCGGTCGATGTCCCTGGAGGTGATCTGGCTGGTAAGCACAGCCTGCGGGGTCAGGGTGATGGGCCGGTTGTCATAGTAAAAGGAGCGCATTCCTTCAATACCGCCGGCACTCTCCTGGCTCAGGATCAAGATCTGGCCCTTTTCTTCGCCGTTTAGTTTAATGTAGTGGCAGGTCTCCTCCACCACCCCGTATAATTCCGATGCCGCAATATAATGGTCCGGGGCAAGCCCCACAAAAATAGCCTGGCCACTTCCTTTCTGGGCTAGAAATAATTTGCCCGGGGCAAGGTCTGTGTGCATGGAAATGGCATGGGACCCCTCAAATTCATTGACCGCCAGACGGAATGCCTCTTCAATGGGCGCGCCCATTTTCAGGTGGTGTTCAATCTGCAACGGGATCAGCTTGGTGTCCGTGGTGATCTGGGGATGTATTTTGTCGTACCGGGCCTCGTATTCGGTTTTCAGTTCCAGGTAGTTGTCAATATCCCCGTTAAGGCAGACATGGATGATGCCGCTTTGGGATACCCGGGGATCTGTGGGGGTATTGTCCAAAGGATGGCAGTTGGCCTCGGTAATATCCCCCACCGATGCCCACCTGGTATGGGCCGAGACCGATGCGGTCAAAGGGGAAAACCCGGCAAGTGCCTGGAGCAGATGATCATTTTTAATCTGATTTCTGATAAAGGCGATGTTGTCGCCAAGGGCACCTATCTCTGCGGCAAATTTGTATACAAAACAGATGGTAATCCGGTTCGGGGAACCTGGTCTGCTGACTTCATTGATCGAGATGGTGTTGTTTGACAGAATCCGGCGGTTGCTTCTGTTTTTCAACTCTTTGTCGATCCCTTTTTTTTCCAGAACGCTTTTGTACGTTGAGAATTGCTTTTCATCCAGGGTGCACAGCACTGAAATGCCTGCCGAGTCCCGTCCTCTGACCTCCAGGCGGTCAAGGCTGTTAAGTACGGCATTGATCCGTTTGAAAAGCGCTATGCCCGCAGGGCTGTTTTGCTTCTCTATACCCGGGGCCAGATGTTCAATGGCCTCAATATTGTCAATAACTTCTTTTTTCAGGCACCAGAAAATATCCTTGAGCTGGTCAATATAATCTGCGGCAATCTCCACCTCGGGTGAGGATAGGCTGGCTGTGGCAGATTTGAAATTCCGGACCTCATCCGTAAGAATTTTTTCAATATCCTGGGCAATCCCGGATAGTTTGCGGGTTTTTTCCCGGTTATAAAACAGGGATGAAAAAATCGTTTCCTGCTTAAGGTTTTGGGCATGGTCAAACAGGGTGGATAAAAATTCTGCGCCCCCCAGGTAATCCTGTGAAAGCATTGGGGGCGTGTCTTCGGAAAACGGGCCAAGACGATTTTGTGAAAGGGTTTCAATGCCCTTGGACAGGGATTCCAGATTGTTCTCACAGGCAGGCCCTTTAAAGGCCACCAGGGCACAGATTCCGCAGCCCAGGGTGCAGCCGGTGTCGGGAAAGAAGAGTAAGGTGTTCTCCTTTACCGATGATAACGGTTTGCCCATGTCCACATTTATCTTTGCGATATGTTTAAGATAATCAGAAAGTTGTGTTGAAAGCTTGCCTTGCCGTTTCATATATATTCTCCATATGTTCTTCATGCTCTTCATGGTTTTAACTGGGAAGCATCTTAACTTTATGACATTGATCATATGTGCCGAACATGTAGGGCGCAAAATGTGCGCCGCAGGCGCTTCACTCTTTTGCCTCTTGTTTCTTGTCTGCGGTTTCTTGAGTGGGCGCGCTGAAATAGGTTTTCAGCATGTTTTTTGCATGGATGCATGCCCGGGTTCCGATATATTTGCCGTGCCCCACCACCACGGCGACAATCAATGTCTCTTGTGTTGCTTTCTGCTGTCCGAATCCTGTGAACCAGTCATATTTGATTGTATGCTCCCGGTTGGACAGGGATCCTGTTTTCCCGCCGATCTCCAGATCGGATAATACCTTATCCCGTGAATAGTCCTTGAACGATTTTCTGGCTGTACCGCCCGATATGGTTTTTTTCATGAGTCTCATCATGGTGGCGGCTGTTTTAGGGCTGAACGGTGTTTTGTATATTTCTTTGGTGCTTTTGTAGATCTCGTCCTGGTTTGAATTGGATATCCGGTCCACAAGACGGGGGACAAGGCTTTGTCCATTGTTCACCACAGCGGAAACCATAGTCACGGCAAATGCAGGTGAAATCCGGGTGTCTCGATTAAATCCGCATCCAAGTTCTGCTAAATGGTAATCACTGCCGGTGGCGGAAAAATGGGGGGCTGGAAAATCGAAATCCGTATCCGGACTCTGATTAAAACCGAATTCTTGGGCAAAATCGTTAAGCACGGCCTTGCCCAGGGCAAGTTGTCCGATTTGGCCAAATACAGGGTTGATGGATTCGGCAAAGGCTGTCTCCAGGGTAACCTGACTGGTATATTTTGTTTTCTGGCTCATTAACTGCTGTTTGTACAGGGTGTATTTCCTGCCGTTGAAATAAAGGGGGGTGGTGGCTGTGTAATTTAGTTTTTCCACGGCAGCAGATGCGGTGACAATTTTGAAAACACTGGCAGAAGGATAGATAGCCGATGTGCAGAGGGTGATGGCTGGATTGTTCGGATCAAATCCGGCCATGGCTTTTATGAATCCGGTGCTGGCATCCATGGCTATCATGCCGATGAGTTCCGGTTTGCCCCGGTCCAGGGCTTTAAGACGGTTCAGCGTACTGATCAGTTCTGCCTGAAGGCGTGTGTCCAGTCGGGTGTGGATGGTGTATGTCCAGGAAGGGCCATTAGCAAAGAAACGGTCTGTTGTTGAATTGAGAATATCAATGTTTTGGACCAGTGCTTTGACGTCAGATTTTTCAAGGTGCTTGGGCGGGGCGGGCTCACTTAAGACCTTGTCCGGTTTTGGGGAAAACAGCCGCTCACTGACTTTGGATACGGTATGCACCCCAAGCCAGAGAAGGGCTGCGGCTGCAGCACCAAATAAGAGAAAACCTGCAATTTGGCGTATACGCCTGGCCATGGCCTGTTTCTTTGTCTGCTGGATATAGCCTGCCTGAAGTTCGCGCCAGGAACGTTCTGTTTTAATAGGATGCAAAACAGTATCTCAAAATATTAATTATGTGTTTGCTTACCGATGCAGGGACTATTTAATCTGGCAGCCGGACTTAGGACTGCCGTTGAATCCGGAAAGAATAAGATCCTTTTTCACACTTGCCGCAAGCACCATGCCCTCGGACAACTCTCCCATCAATTTTACGGGTTTCAGGTTGGCAACGACAATGACCGCTTTGCCCACCACGTCTTCGGGGGCATAGGATTTGCCGATGCCTGCCACAATCTGCCGGGTCTGGGTCCCTAAGTCCACTTGAAGTCTGAGCAGTTTGTCCGATTTTTCAATCCGTTGGGCAGACAGAATTTTGCCGGCTCTCAGATCTATTTTTGAGAAATCCTCAATGGAGATCTCTTCTTTTAATGCCGGGTTAAGCGGTTTGGGTGCAGGGGGTTCAGCCTCTTTTTTTTCAACGTCCACCCGGGGAAAAAGAATCTGGGGCTTTGCCAGGGCCACGCCGCATGGTATCTGGCCCCAGGCCCGGATGGCATCCAGGGTGAAAAAACCTTTTTCAGGCAGCTCAAGGCCAAGGGCTGCAATGATTTTACCGCTGGTTTCCGGCATGACCGGCCAGATCAGCCCTGCCACAAAGCGAATCCCTTCCAGCAGTTCATACAGGACCGTACCCAGGTCGCCTGCACGTGCCGGGTCTTTGGCCAGGGTCCAGGGTTCATTGGCAACAATGTATTTATTCATGGCTGACACCAGTTCCCATACGCTTGCAAGGGCTTTGTGAAACTGGCACTCTGCCATGGCTGTGGTGTACCCTTCCAGGGCTGCTGCGGCCAGGGGTTCAAGGCTTAAGCTTTTGCCTGAATCCCCAGGCTGGCCCTGGATGATGCCCTTGAAATATTTGTGGGTCATGGACAGCACCCGGGAGAACAGATTGCCCAGGTCATTGGCAAGGTCTGAGTTGATTCTGGCCACAATAACATCTTCGGTGAAATTGGCGTCCAGACCAAATACCATCTCCCGCATCAGAAAATATCTGAACGCATCCACGCCAAACCTTTCTGTTACCTCCACAGGGTCGGTGACATTGCCGATGCTTTTTGACATTTTAGCGCCCTGGACATTCCAGAATCCATGGACGTTCAGCCCGTTGTATGTCTCAATGCCGGCTGCCTTAAGCATGATGGGCCAGTAAATTCCGTGGGGCTTGATAATGTCTTTGGCCACAAAATGCCGGGTGGATGGCCAGAATTTTTTAAACCTGTCCCCGTCAGGGTATCCAAGGGCCGTGATATAGTTGACCAGGGCATCAAACCATACATAGGTGACATAATTTTCATCAAAGGGCAGGGTGATACCCCAGGTCAGCCGGGTTTTGGGCCGGGAGATGCACAGATCTTCCAAAGGTTCCTTGAGAAATGAGAGAAGTTCCTTTCTGTACTGTTCGGGCCGGATAAAGTCCGGGTGGGTTTCGATGTGCGCAATGAGCCAGTCCTGGTACTTGCTCATTTTAAAGAAATAGTTTGATTCCTTGATGGTTTCCGGCACAGTACCATGGTCCGGGCACTTGCCGTCCACAAGCTCGCGCTCCTGGTAGAATCTTTCACACCCGAAACAGTAAATGCCCTCATAACTTGAAAAATAGATGTCCCCTTTGTCGTAAATCGTGGACAGGACTGATTTTACCACCTCGATGTGCCTAAGGTCGGTTGTACGGATAAAGTGATCGTTTTCGATATTGAGCAGGGGCAGAACATCCTGGAACAGTTTGCTGATTTTATCTGCATACGCCTTGGGTGTGGTGTTTTCCTTTTCTGCGGCCTGAACGATTTTATCCCCGTGTTCATCCGTTCCTGTCAAAAAGAAGGTGTCTGCACCTTCCATCTTTTTAAACCGGGTGGCTACATCTGCTGCAATGGAGGTATAGGCATGGCCGAGATGGGGTTTGGCATTCACATAGTAAATGGGCGTGGTATAGTATTGACAAGTCATTGAGATGGGTTTCCTGTGTTTTCTTTTTTCAGTTGTGACAGATATATTTCCTTTTCCGTGCGGTCATCAAGCCTTATGGTGACACTTTGTCTGAGAACATTCTGGCGCACCACCTTGCCTTTGATATCTTCAACCGCAATGGTTTTGCCCAGTTTCGGCATTTTTTTCTTAAAATAGCGGTAGGTCTCATCTTCAAAGGTCAGACAGCACATCAGCCGGCCGCACACCCCTGAAATTTTAGTGGGGTTCAGGCTCAGCCCCTGCTCCTTTGCCATTTTAATGGACACCGGATCAAAGGTATGCATAAAAGATGAACAGCACAGTTCCCTGCCGCATTTGCCCACACCGCCCACGTGCTTGGACAGATTTCGGATGCCGACCTGGCGCATTTCAATGCGGATGGAGAATTCCTTGACCAGAAGTTTGATCAGTTCCCTGAAATCAATCCTGCCGTCCGCTGTATAAAAAAATGTCAGCTTGTTTCTGTCAAAGGTACTCTCCACACTGAAGAGGTTCATTAAAAGGTTCAGGTCTTTAATGCACTGAATGCAGTATTCATGGGCCTGCCGCTCCAGAGCTTCAAGTTCCCTGCGCCAGCTGAAGTCCTCCGGGGTGGCCTTCCTGACAATATCTTTTAAAGCATTTTTGTCTTTGTCTTTTTCCCGGGTCGGGACGGCAACGATGCCGAACCCTAAACCCTGTTCTGTTTCAACAATCACCCGGTCTCCTAAATTCACGACAAGGGAGTTGCTGTTGAAATCGTATATTTTACCTGCGGTTTTAAATTTAACGCCGGCAACATTTGCCATAAAATTGGTCCCTTATTCAAATACAGACAATGAAAGGAAAAAACGGTCAATGGTCAGTCTTGTGCCGCTGTTGGATTCCAGTCTTTTTTCCGTCTCATGAAACAATGTCATCCATGTTAACATCCGGGCGTATGAATGCATCGCACTAATATCTTTAAATGCGCTTAAAAAATCAAGGTTAACTATTTTATCCGGCATGTATTTTAATATGCAAAAGTCTCTGAATACGGTTCGGATCACTGTCATGGCATCATGAATATATTCCGGGCGGGCTGACAGCAGCCGGGATAAATCAAGGCTTTTAAAGACCCTTTGGTGCTGGGGCTCTGTCAGGAATCCGCATACCCCTTTGATCAGCCATGGCCGCAGCATCATCCAGTCAGGCGCGTCCCCTCTGTTTAGTCCTGAAAGACGCAGGGCCTGATCCAGGTCGCTTCCGGCCGTACCACTGATAATGGCGGCGGTTCCGGGATCAAGCCCGTATTGTGCACATAAAATTTTTTTGATTTCGAGGGCTGCAAGGGCCTGGAAGTCAATGCGCCGGCACCTGGATAAAATGGTGGACAACAGGGGTGTGGTATGGGCTGCGGCAAGGATGAAAAATGTGCGGTGCGGCGGTTCTTCAAGCATTTTGAGAAGGGCGTTCTGGGCCTGGGGATTCATCAGGTCTGCATGAAGGATGCACACCATCCTGAACGCTGCTTCATTGGCACGGGATGAGATGATGCGGCCTATGTCCCGGATTTGGGAAATGGTGATCCTCTTTTTGTTTTCAGCCGGACCAAGAAAGATCATGTCCGGGTGCATGCCCGCGGATATTTTTTTGCATGAGGCGCAGATATTGCACGGCCGGTCGGTGTCTGCACGACAGTTGCAGGCCTTTGCAAAAAAAAGCGCAGCCTGTTTTTTGCCGGTTCCCCGGGGCCCGTAAAAAAGAAGGGCATTGGGGATCCGGCCGGTCTGAACAATATGGGTTAATTCAGAGAATGGCAAAGCCGACGGAAGGGCTTCCCGGTCCGTTTCGGAAGGTGCAGGATGCATATCAGATACATCGGACTAATAATCAACCCGCTCTTTGAGCTCTTTGCCGCATTTGAAAAACGGCAGGCGTTTGGGCGGGATGTCTACTTTTTGTCCGGTTTTGGGGTTTCTGCCCACATAGCTTTTATACTCTTTGATATGAAAGCTGCAAAGCCCTCTTATCTCGACCCGTTCGCCCTTGACAAAGGCGTCTGACAGGGAGTCAAAAAATATTTTTATTACGTCGGCTGCTTCTGATTTGGTCAGGTTGGCCCGTTCTTTCAATGTGGAAATCAATTCAAGTTTATTCATGGAACCTCAAAATATATTAAACAGCTAAAAAGTTTTTCCAGTTTTCCAGTCCAGGGGTTTTAATGAATATGCATCAAAAAGTCAAGGGCTTATGACAGAATGTCCGGGATTTTCTCAACCTTGTCAGAATCCACCTCCACGCCGGCATATCTGCCTAACAGGTCAACTTTGATAATGACCCTGCCCCTGCCCTTATAGTCAAAAAAATCTCCTTTCAGTCCTGCCAGGGGGCCTTCAAGGATGATTACCGGATCTCCTTTTTTAAGTTCAATAATGCTGCCTGTAATCAGATCCTGGGCTACGGATGTCAGACGTTTGAGGGACTCAATTTGATGTTCGGGCACGGGTACGGGGCCATCCGAGTTTCCTAAAAGCCTTACCGCACCCAGGGTTTTTAAAATCGGCAACTGATCTGCCGGTGCTCTGGTGGATTTAACAAACACGTACCCGGGAAACAACGGGGTTTCTATCATAAGTTTGCGGTCCTTCCTCTGGCTGGGCTTTCTTGTCCTGGGCAGGAACGCATCAATTCTTTTTTTGCAGATACTGGAATACACGGCCTGCTCGAAATTGCTTCGGGTGAGCAGGGCAAACCAGAGAGAGTTGTTTTTCATTTTGTGCCGAATTCTCCGAGACCCTTCAGAATCACCATGAAGGCAAAGGATTTGTCTGCCGATTCATCTCTAAACTCCAGGTTCAATCCCCAGCACGGCCGGTTGATGGAAATGCCTATCCCTGTTTCAACGGTTTTTTCGTCTTCAAGATCGCTTTCAACGAAATAATAAGTGCCCAGGGTATCTGGAACCAGGATTGTGTTGATTTTAGTTTTCCAGGTATGTGAATACTCTTTCGAATATCGATAAGACATGTAAAGACTGTCCCCTCTTACATCCGATACCGTGCCCCCGACCTGTACTTTAGTGAATTGGCTGTTATTGGGATCAAAGGCTATGGTGCCGTTTGATCTCAGGTATTTCAGCGGATTTAATTCATATTTAAATGTCAGATCCTGCCAGGGGTCGTCTTCGGCATCATCCCCATCCCGTTCATAGCGGATGTCATAGCCCTGGGAGAGCCTGAACCAGAAAAGTTCTTTGTATGCCCTGGATTCTTCCCCGTTTTCATCCGTTATTGTATGCCTGGAGGTGAATGTGTTGGTCAAAGACCAGGTAATGATGTTTTGTTCTGAAATATCATCTAGATCATCAAAGTGGGGGATATCCTCCTGGTTCTCAAAGGGAATATAATTATATTCCAGTCTGGGTACAATTTTGTGTTGGATTTTTTCGGCAAAATCCGTGTCTAATGTGAATACACGGTTAAGGGTTGTTGACAGGTCCATGCCCATTTCATAGAGCCCCCGGCTCCTGGCGCTGGAATCATCCCCGTCGCTGTCCGTGAAATCATCTGCATCCCATAAGGTCCCCCTGACACCGGCATAGGGTTCCAGAAAAAATGCCTTGCCCAATTTTATGGGATAATAAAATACCGGATGAATGTCTGCCCTTCGGCCGGTAACCTCTGTGTCGGTGGTGTCCTGGCGGTAAAAGGACTTCAATTCGGAATCCATTTTGTAATGCAATCCCAATCCCCCTGCAATTTTCTGGCGGGCTGCAAAAAATTCAACCGAGGGCAGGGTCTGCAGGGTGGTGTCATCAATGTCTGTCTGTCGGGCTTCGACATTATCATACCAAAGGGCCTGCACGTTCATGCTGTAAGCGTCCCAGTTTTTTGTGACAAGCAGGCTGTTTTTTCTGATCTCTTCGTCCTCTTCATCCAGGTCCCTGCCAAATATCTCTTCAAAAGCACCATCTGTACTGTCAAACCCTGCGAAGCCGGTTCCAAAAGTTCGCAGATAATCCATATCAGACACATAATCAATGTCCAGTTTGGCGGTAAAACCATACCCCAGATCCTGATCAGACTTCATTCGAAACCAGTACCTGTCATGGTTGGTGCGGTCAGGTGTGGTGGAAATATTGTAATCTTGGTTTCCAGCCGCGTCGTCTCCAATGGTGTCATCATCAAGATAGCTCATCATCATCATCCCTTTGGATTCCGGGGACAGTACATACCTGTATTCGCCGGAGAGCATCACGCCTCTGTCCGACATATAGTGGGGATACAAGGTGGCGTCGGTATTGTCTGAAAGCGATAGAAAAAGCGGTTGCTGGTATTCAAACCCCATGTCGCTGGAATACCCTGCCATGGGCATCAAAAGTCCGGTCTGGCGTGTTGTTTTGGCAGGAAATATAAAATAGGGCGTATAAAGGGCGGGCATTTTTTTTGCCCAGAAGGTGGCATGGCTGGCATGGCCGTACCCGTCAACGGTTACTTCAATCTCTTTTCCCGTGATTTTCCAGTCCGGGGTTTCCCCCTGGCAGGTGGTGATGGATCCTTTTTCGGCATCATAGGTAAACGCGCCGGTTTTTCGAAGCTTGTCCCCTGAAATATAATAGTTGCCGTCCTGGATGAATATGGTGCCCTGGCTGATCGTGCCTGTTTCCGAGCTTAGGTTGACACTCATGGATTTGCAGGTAATGGTGTCCTTTCCTGAAATAAACAGAACATTGCCTTTGGCAAAGGCGTCTTTGGTTATATCTGAAAATTCGACATAATCCGCTTCCAGGCGGGTTTCGCCTCCGGTGATCACCACCTCAGTTTCCGCAATATAAAGTTTGCGCTTATCTTCATAGCTCACTTGCTTGGCCTGGATGTGCCAGGACACCTTCCTGGTGGGCAGGGACGCGGAGAAACAAAAGGCCTGGCCGGAAAGAAATACAGTGGCGGCCTGGACAATACCCAGGACAATACATATCTGCCACAGCACTCTTTTACATGAAACCATACGAAAAAATGGGCCTGTTTAATAAATTGCGCATCAAATAAAATTACTGTATAAAGCCATTTTGTACTTGAAAAGTCAAGGCCGATGCGCAAATCGGCCAGGCAAAGAGAGGATACGCATGTATGCCAGCATTATTGATTCAATCGGCAATACCCCCCTTGTAAAGATCCAGACACTTAATCCTGTGCCGGGCGTAACCATCCTGGCCAAACTTGAATACATGAACCCGGGCGGATCCATTAAGGACAGGGCTGCTTTGTATATGATCAGCCAGGCCGAGGCTGACGGTGAGCTGACGCCTGAAAAGACCGTCATCGAAGCCACTTCGGGAAATACGGGAATCGGCCTGGCCATGATCTGTGCGGTCAAGGGCTACAAACTGGCCCTGGCCATGTCCGAAAACGCCAGTGAAGAACGAAAGAAAATACTCAAAGCCCGGGGGGCCCGGATTATTCTTACCCCCCGGCATCTGGGATCGGACGGGGCCATTGAAGAGGCCTACCGCCTGGCCAGGGAATACCCGGACAAATATTTCCTTACGGACCAATATAATAATGATGCCAACTGGAAAGCCCACTACCAGACCACAGGGCCCGAAATCATGGCCCAGACCAACGGCCAGGTAGATGCCGTGGTGGCGGCTGTGGGCACCTCGGGTACGCTCATGGGACTGTCCCGGTATTTCAGGGACCAGGGCCATCATGTCCGGGTGATCTGTGCCGAACCCTATTTAGGACACGGTATCCAGGGCCTTAAAAATATGAAAGAGTCTTATACCCCGGGAATTTTTGACAAAACCCTGCTGGATGAAAACGTCCACATTGATGATGAAACAGCTTTTGAGACTGCCCGGCAACTGGCGGCAAAAGAGGGGCTTTTTGTGGGCATGAGTTCAGGTGCGGCCATGGCCGTGGCCCTTGACTATGCCAAGGGCCTTCAAAACGGGGTTATTGTGGTGATTTTTCCGGACTCAGGCGAGCGCTATCTGTCCACCGAGCTTTTCAGCATAAAGAAAACGGTTCATCTTAAAGTCTACAATTCCCTGGGTGGAAAAAAAGAAGCCTTAAACCCCCAGGGGGATAAGGAAGTCGGTGTTTACACCTGCGGCCCCACGGTACACCGGCGTCTGGATATTACCCATTTTAGACGTCATGCGTTTACGGATCTGCTCATCCGCTACCTTGAATACCAGGATGTAAAAGTCAGGCACATCGTTAATATTACGGATTATGACGATAAAACCATTGAAGGGGCAAGGCAGGCAAAAACCACTCCCCAGGATTTTACCCAGCCTTTTATTGATGCCTTTCTGGCTGATTTGTCACGGCTTGGCATGAGGCCGGCCCAGGCCTACCCAAAAGTGTCCGAACATTTTACCGAAATGACGGACCTGACAAGAAAACTGCTTGTCAACGGCCATGCCTATGAAAAGCTTCATTCCGTATACTTTGACCTGGCAAGTTTTGGGGATTACGGTCGCCTTTCCCGGGTGGATGTCAACAAGATCCGGGTGGGGGCCACGGTTGACCTGGATGAATATGAAAAGAACAATCCCAAGGACTTTACCCTGCTCAAGCGGGTAAAGCTGTCGGAACTTAAACAGGGTGTCGGGGTTAAAACAGAATGGGGCAATGTCCGTCCCTCACTTCATCTGCAGTGCGCTGCCATTGCGTCAACCTTCCTTGGCGCAGATTTTGACATCCATACGGGCTCAAGGGGGCTTATGTTCCCCCACCATGAAAACGAGATTGCCATTGCCGGGGCTGCCGGCGGTTCTTTTGCCAGGGTGTGGATGCATTGCCATCCGGTGCAGTATGACGGGTCCCTGGATACGGATGATACCCGCTCACTGACCCTGGACCGGCTGGTTGACATGGGCTGGGACGAGAAAACCATTCGCTTCTGGCTGCTGTCCGCCCATTACAGGAAATCCCTGCTGTTATCCAGAAAGAGTCTGGACGATGCCAAGACCGTTCTTTCCCGGATCAACCGGTGCATTGAATCCATTGATCATGTGTCGGGACAGTCCAATGAAGAGGAGATCCAGCAGATTACCTATGATCTGCGCCAGGGCATGATGACTGCCATGGCGAGCGACCTCAAGGTCCCTGTCCTGATATCCGGTCTTTTGTCCAGTGTGAAGCGCATCAACCGGCTTGTCGTTGATGGTCAGGTGGGGCCGGGGGGAGCCGCGCGCCTGCTTAATTGTTTTAAAGATGTGGATGCGGTGCTCAATATTTTTGATTTCAGCAGAAAGGGTCCGTATTCGTCAGCGGTGACGGCGCTCATGACTGAACGGGATGAAGCCCGGCAGCAAAAAGATTTTAAGACAGCAGACAGGATCCGGAAACAACTGGATGAAATGGGGGTCCTGTTACATGATCAAAAGGTGTAAGATGAGAAAGTGTATAATGTTATGATAAATTGTTATTTTTTCCCGTTTACCTTTATGGATGCCCGTCAGGCAAGGGTTCTGTCCTGTTTTTTTAACAGGTTTAAAATTTTAGATATTCACGGCGGGGCTGTGTTGCCCGGGCCCATGGCCGGCCTGGCGGCCAAAGGAGCGCTTACGCGGGTCTGCTTTGACAAGGAAAAACTTGTCCTGGCCCAGCAAAAGGTCCGCGCTTACCTGGACTGGGCTGCCATTCACAAGGGCAATGAAAAAAACCTTAGAGCGTTGATTCGTGAAAACGTGTTTTTTAAAGATGATTCAGGTGTGGCGGCCATCCGTGCCGGTATCCGTAACAGGACAGTTTCCCAGGAGCCTTGTGCAACACCCGTCCGGGACAGCATTGATTCACTTGTTTTCCTTAAACTTGCAGATATCCATGACCGCGAATCCCAGGACATTCAGGCTGCGCTGGATGCCCTGGATCAGGAAAAAGCGGCACTTTTTTCCGAACTTAGAGGGGATGGGGGCACGTCCCTGTCAAAGGACCATACCCAAACTTCTGAGCCGGGTCAGGCCATGACTGACAAAAGAATAAAGGCCTGGCTTGGGGCGGCTGTTGATGCAGAACTTTTTGATCAGGGCGGTATTCCGGTTCTGATCACCACCAGCAGGGCTGTGATGGATGAATTTTTGACCGGTGCGGGCAAGGCGATAAATGCCCTTGACATTGATTCCATAAAAGTGCATGAAAACGATTGTGAGTTCGTAACACAATGGCGTCTTAAAATAAAGGCAATCCTGGAGCAGATGGCTGAAGGGGAGCAGATGACCCCGGGCCTGGCGCTTGAGCCTGGGAAAAAATATTTTGAAGATGCTGCCCAACCTCCTGTAAGCGGGAGGATTCAAATCCGGTTTTTCCCGGGACTGGGTGGTGTGAATTTAATTAAAAAAAATCCAGGCGGACAAATCGGCGTGTGTCTGGTAGAGTTAAACTCATAAAAAGCTTGTTTTAGCAAAAACATTGTTGTAAAAGCGGGTGCTGAATCAGGTTACTATCTTTGACAGATGAGTTTATAAAATTTTATTATTAATTTTTAAGGAGGTTTAAAATGGCTTTTACCCCGATAGTTGATCAGGCAAAATGTGTAGGTTGCGAAGAGTGCGTTGATGTATGTCCTGCAGAAGTATTTGAAATGGAAGACGGCAAATCCAATCCCGTCAATGCAGAAGAATGCATGGGCTGCGAAAGCTGCGTGGAAGTTTGTGAAGAAGACGCCATCACCATAGAAGAAGACTAGCAAGAGACTAAAAACAAGATACAGGAAACAAGAGGGCGAAGCGCCTTCGGTGTCTTTAGTTTCATTATAGCACAAGCAAATGCCGGGTTGTCCTTCAAGGTTACCCGGCATTTTTATTCCCCACAGGGTGGTTATGCATTTAAATTCTGACAGGTATTTCAGCGGCAAAGCCATTTGCCAGGCCCTGGTTTCAAGCCGCCTGATCTCTTCGGACCAGGCAAGGGCTTTACTTAGCCGGGAGCGGGAGATAAAAGAGAAACTTGCCGCACAAACCAGTGGCAATACCCCTGCAAACAGGCAAGGGGTGTTTTCCGCCATCTCTTTTATTGATGTGCTGCTCCATTTGAATCTGAACCGGCTGGACAAACCTGACAAAGTGATTGATGAAGATTTGATTTTTAAAACCCTGGCCGATTCCTGGCATCTTCCGTATAAAAAAATTGATCCGTTAAAGCTCGAACTCAATCTTGTCACCGGCACCATTTCCCGTTCCTTTGCCCTGAGGCATCTGCTGCTGCCTTTGCAGATAAACGGCGGCAAACTGGTGGTGGCCACCCCTGATCCCTTTAACCACGAGGCCATTGCCGATGTCCAGCGAGTGACCAATCTGAAGGTATCCCCCATTGTCAGTTCAAAAACGGATGTGGCAAGGTTGATCAGGGAATTTTTCGGGTTTCATCATTCCATCAGTGCGGCTGAAAATCTTTTTTCCCAAAGCGGCGTGGATTTAGGCAATCTTGAACGGTTTGTCAAACTTGGCAACACGGATGAACCGCCGGCCACGGACCAGCATATTGTCAATGCCGTGGATCATCTGTTTTCCTATGCCTTTGACCAGAAGGCCAGCGATATCCATATTGAACCCAAGCGGGATATCTGCCTTGTACGCATGCGCATTGACGGGGCATTGCACACGGTATACAAATTGCCCAAAAAACTTCACAATGCCGTGGTCAGCCGTATTAAGAATCTGTCTGCCCTTGATATGGCCGAGAAAAGGCGGCCCCAGGACGGGCGGATTAAAATGCTCAAAAAGGACCAGGAAGTGGAGATCCGGGTATCTACGATC
Organism: Desulfobacter sp.; assembly: GCF_050177295.1. Classification (NCBI taxonomy): domain Bacteria; kingdom Pseudomonadati; phylum Thermodesulfobacteriota; class Desulfobacteria; order Desulfobacterales; family Desulfobacteraceae; genus Desulfobacter; species Desulfobacter sp. The sequence goes on along the minus strand of NZ_JBFXHE010000006.1, from coordinate 18,124 downwards.
CCTGTGGCATTCGGCGAAAAGGTGGTCATGCGGATCATGGACCCTGAAGTTCTTCTCCAGGATCTGGAAAGCTTAGGATTTACACCGGCAGATCTGAAAAAATATAAAAAATTGATCACCATGCCCTTTGGTATTGTGCTGGTAACAGGTCCCACCGGATCCGGGAAATCCACCACCTTGTATTCTTCTTTGCGCATGCTGTCGTCTCCTGAGGTGAATATCACCACCATTGAAGATCCCATTGAAATGATCCACGAAGAGTTTAACCAGATTGGGATCCAGCCGGCCATTGATGTGACCTTTGGATCGGTTTTACGCAATATCATGCGCCAGGATCCGGATATCATCATGGTGGGAGAGATCCGGGACCTTGAAACGGCCCAGGCTGCGGTACAGGCTGCCCTGACAGGACACCTGGTGCTGTCCACCCTGCATACCAACGATGCCGTGTCCACGGTCTTCAGGCTTTTGGATTTAGGTATCCCTCCCTATCTGATTCATTCAGCCCTTGCCGGGGTTGTTGCCCAGCGCCTGGTGCGCAAAATCTGTCCCCATTGCGTCCAGCCTTTTGAAATGGACCGCCGGGAGCTTGCAGACCTGGGGCTTTTTGTGCCGGGTGATGGCCCGTTAAAGCTCAAACACGGCAAGGGATGTATGAAATGCAGAAATACCGGCTACAGCGGCCGGGCCGGGATTTATGAAATCCTATCCTATACCCGGGGGGTAAAGCAGTTGACAACCCGGAATTCAAACCTTGAGGACATGCGGCGGGCAGCCCGTCAACAAGGCCTGATCCCTTTACGGGAAAACGGGATAGAAAAAATGCTTAAGGGACAAACAACCTACCAGGAAATCCTGCGAGTAACCTGGGAGCAGGGGTGACACCGGGTTTTTATTTGACGATATCGCCGGGGTGTATATCCTGGGTTGACGAGAGCACCATGACCGTGGCGCTTGCCGGTTCCGTATTTAACTTGACAAAAACGAAAAATTTAATAATCTTAAAAAGATCTGTACTCAGCCGGCGTTAACCCAGCAACTCAAATGTCGTTAACTCCATTTTATTGATATACGACTTAAGGGGTAAAAGCGTATGAACCTTTTTTCTTGGACGTTACGAATCATTGCCGGATCATTTCTGGTGGTCTGGCTGCCTATTGCTAGTTTTGCATTTACGCCTGGTGCATTTATCGTTTCACCTGCGGAAGTAGATCTTGGTACGGTGCGGGTGCTTCCCGGTTCTTCAGCCGGACCCTACGCCTTTAGTATCGCCGTTGTCGGCGGACCTGTTGCAGATCCGGCTATTGCAACTGAAAGCGCCGACTTCTATGCCTCCTGCGATGCGACCTGGCTGACCCTGGACCCTGCAAACGGAACTGCTCCTGGAAGTATAACGGCAACTGCCGCAGTCAGCGAAACCATGGGTTCCGGTGAATGGACCGCCAATATAACCATTTTGTCCGGGCTTGATCCCGGCACCGACCCGGTAACGATTCCAGTTACGATTACTGTGGTTCGAAGCATAGGTGATTTGCTGACCGTTTCCCCCTCTACGCTGGATTTGCAGATGACGGATCAAAATACTTCTGAACAAACCTTTCCCATCACCATTGCCAATGCCGATCCCAACAAATCAACGGGCTTTCTCTGGAGTGCCCGGACAGATGTCAGCTGGCTGGTGCTGTCCACTGATGAAGGATCGGGAAATACCACGATTTCCCTTCGGGTGGACCCGGAGGCTATTTATTTGAACAATGACACCGATGGAGACGGTATTCCGGATGCAGCCGTCGGCACCATCACCTTTCGTTCATCCCTTAATGCCGAAGCCGTCACCCTGACCGTTAATGCCACCATCCTGTCTTCTGCGGAACCTTCGGTTTCGCCGTCCCAGCTCTATTGGACTGTTGAAAAAAGTACCGCCTCCACCGCCCTGGCTTTTTCCTCCCAGCGGCTGCAGGTTTTTGGATTTGAATCCGGGTGGACGGCTGCCAGTGATATGGGGTTTGTCTCTGTTGCGTGCTACGATGCTGCAGGAGAAAAAGCCTCTGATTTGGGGTCAGTGATCATCACGGATCCCTACGGCTGGGTGGCGGTGACCCCGGATGCCGAGCTTCTTTCCGCCATGGATTACGGCACCTATGTGGGCTATGTCACGGTTTCCGACCTGGATAAAGAGGTTCAAATTAAGATCCCTATCACGATTAACATCCGAAAATCCGGGGAAGCGGTGTATCTGCCGGTCGTGGAATTTACGAACGCCTACAGCCAGATGGAAGCGGCTGAATCAAGCCTTATCAATGTCCAGATTCCGGTTCCCGAGGACATTGCGTACTATTCGACGGCCGCGACCTGCCAGGCGGCAGGGGGGGCATGGGTTGATCCGGACCGCACTCTCCTGGACAGCCTGGACGCGTACTGCAGTCTGAACGAACATGCCTATGTGCTGCTGGAGCGTCGGGATATGGAGCCCGGAATGGTATACGCAATGACCAAAACCGGCACATTGGCCCTGGCCTATGAGAACGGCATAAAGGTCTCCGGGGCAGATGATTTGTCCTATGCGGACGGCCCGGTTTCATATATCCCCTTTGGCCCGCTTCAGATGATCGGCAGCTACGGCACAGTGGTGGTCAGCCTGAGAATCGGAACCAGCCTGTCATCTGCCGTGGAGATTCAACGTCTGCTGATCAGCCTCCAGACCCTGGAAGGCCAATGGACAGTGACCGAAGCCTACAAGGGGTCCTCTTATGTGTACGATTTCGCCCCGTTAACCATTGAGCGGATTATTGACGGCCAGCCCGGCTATACCGCCTCTTGGGAGGATATGCCGGTTAGCGTGTCCTTCGGTGACGGGAGTAACTGGTTATATCAATTGTCTTTTGAGCAAGAGGGAGGAATTTATTATACATATCAAATACAAAGCCTCTCCGGCAGTCATATGTCGGGACAATGGCGATACACCTGGCGAGGCGCATCCTCTGATTGGGAGACCTTTGAGGCCCAACGGCCACTATGGCAACTTACTTTTCCCTAAAAGTGCTGAAGGTGCCGGCTTGAATGATTTCAAAATGCCATATTTATCTTTGACTTAGGAGCGCGTAGTGAAAACCGTATGGGGGTGGTTCATAACCTTATTGGTGGCGGCATTGTTTGCCTCCTGTGGCACCACTAAAGTGGATTCGATTCACCCGGTGGTTCGAACGGCATCTTTCGGGGAGGGGAAAAAGATTGTGATTCTACCCTTTGCCGATTATACCCCGTCCGATTCTCCTATGGAATATTGGCGCCGGAATGTGGTGATAATGGAATCGCTCCAGGACGAAATCCTCCGATATGGGTATATGCCGGTCGTCAATGAAGATGTCATATCCTATTTGACGGATAAAAAGATCATTAATCAGGAGAAAATGTCGAGAAATTCGTTCCCGGCAGATTCTATGCTTAAAGCCGAATTAGAAAGAGACTGGTCCGATGAGATGAAGGTTGAAATTGCAACTATTTTGCTGTCAAACGGGAAAAAGAGAAAAGCGGAAGCCGTCCGCGATATAGCATCGGAATATAAAACAATTGCCCTGGATGCCGGGACTATCAGGGATATCGGCCAGGCATTTGATGCGGATTATATTGTCAGGGGACGGATAATGGTGTTTAAGACCGGCCGGGAAGACAGTTTTAATCCGTTTCAAACCGGTGTGCTTCCATTTTTTTTCAATTTCGGAAGCCGTACCGCCTTTGGTGTAGCCGACTCTGAAAATTATGAGATGATCGATAAAATGGCCATCGGCGGGCTGCTGGGTGCGGCTATTGCGCCAAGCGGCTGGCCTATAGAGGAGTCATCAGGCGACACTGTGCTGTCCGACGCCCACCCCCGTTTTGACGGAGGCTTGTCTGTTACAGGCGGTACCAGTTACACAGAATGGAATACGGCGATCTGGGGCGTTGCAGGGGCTGCTGTGGCCCATCTGGCCCATAAGGGCGGCCGCGTTGACAACGCGGTGGTCCAGCTCAGGATGATTGTCCAGAATACAAGAACCGGTGGAATCCTGTGGACCAACCGCTCAGAGGTTAAAACGATGAGTGAGAGCATTTTTAGTAAAAAAGATGCGGACACGTTGATGAGCCATGCGATTCAACAAGTATGCGAACGTCTTGTGGATAGTTTTGCCGCCACGGAGAATCATCGGCGCATTGTCCGCATAAATGATGACGGAACCTTTTATGTTACCCCCTACGGTGGACTGCACAAATATCCGATCAACAATACGGGGACCATTTATGTGGATTCCCCGGCCATGACAATTAAAAAACGAACACAGCTTGATCCGGTTTCAAGGGCCAAAAGTACTAAATGATGACTTGTTTTATCTGCAAGTAATCCTGGGGTTACGCAGCCGATGTGTTGATCCTTGTAAATCTTGACTTTATTTAAGCTAGTGTTCTATACAGTGTCAAGATTTGTTGCCTAAATCACAGGACATGGATGCGAAATGACACGGATTGCCGATTTTTTGTTTGAAGTGCGGATGCTCAAAGACCTGAACCGCACCGGGTACGCTTTTCTGGGTGCAGGAGAGGAAAGTATTGCTGAACACTGCTTTACCACAGCTTTTTTATGCTTTGTCATGGCCCGGCTTGAACCGGATGTGGATGCTGAAAAGCTTATCTCCATGGCCCTGGTGCATGATACGGCAGAAGCCCGGACAGGGGATTTTAATTACGTGAACAAACACTATAACACCGTGGATGAACCCCATGCGGTGTCAGATTTGATCCAGGGCCTTGACTGGGCAAAAGACATCCCCGAACTTATTAATGAATTCAACCGGGGAGAAACCAGGGAAGCCCGGCTGGCCAATGATGCGGATCAGCTTTCCTTTATTCTTGAACTTAAAAAATTAAAAGACCTTGGCGCTACCTCCCCTGAATCCTGGCTGCCCTTCGTGGTCGGCCGCCTTAGGACAGATACGGGCAGGCAGCTTGCCCGGGAGGTCCTTGGCACACGCTGGGATGAATGGTGGACCCGTGGATATTCGGAATAGACAAGATACAGGTATCTGTTGATTTATGGCTGTGCGCCTTTCCATTTTATATGTGGGCCCCCGGTGCCCCCAGGATCTTGCGTCTGCAGATCCGCACCTTTCTCTTGCCTGTGTTAATGCGCCTGATGCGATAAAATCCATGAAACAGCGACCGGATATTGTGCTGATGGATCCCTTTGGCCATGAGGCCGATGTTAACCCGGAAAAGGTCAGGCCATGGTTTGATGCGTTGGGTGGCCATCATTTCAAATTTTCTTTGGCAGTTTTTGTCATCGTACCTGGAGAAACCGGCAAACATGTCCGGTTAAGTCTCATGGCATTAGGTGCTGATCAGGTGGTGGACTGGCCCCTGGATACACAGGAGATTGAAGTGAAAGCCAAAGGTGCTGTAGATAAGCTCCATCTTGAACAGACACTTTTTTCCAAGACAGGTTCCCTTGAAAAATCCTTTGGGTATCTGGATCGGTTTAAAAACGAATTAAAAGAAGTCAAAGATGAGCTGCTTGAGGATAAAAGCAATCTGAATACAGCGTTAAAACAGATCCAGCAGATGTCCGAGGAGCGCAGGCGTTTAAAGCAAAGCCTTTTGGATATCAAGACACAGATGACTGCGGATAGGGAAGGATTCAGCCGCATTCTTTATGCGTTAATCCGTCAGCGGGTGGAGCTTAATCGCGGTCATGGCGAGCGTGTGGGGAAGATTGCCTGTTTTATCGCAACGCAGATGGGCTTATCCCAAAAACAGTTGGAGGATCTGTCAAAAGCTGGTATGCTCCACGAAATTGGACTTCTTTTCCTTTCAAAGGAGTATATTTGTCAAGATGTGCCCGGGGGGAGCGACGCAGATCAACATCCAGACAGCCGTCCCACAGCATATGATCAAACTGTATATGATCAAACTATGATCATGCAGTTTCCGGTTAAAGGTGCTGAACTGCTCAGCCATTGCCGGGGATTTGAGCGGTGGGCAGCCATTATCCGGTGTTTGAACGAAAATGTGGACGGTACGGGATATCCTGACGGCCTGAAACGCCACCATATTCCTCTGGCGTCAAGAATTCTGGCTGCTGCGGATGAACTGGAGACCCTTCGGGAGAAAAATAAGGCTTTTGACATCCGGGAGTTACTTTCAGACCTTGAGCCTTTAATCGGCACCCGTATTGATCCGATGATTGCCGGATGGCTTGAAAAGTATGCGGTACTGCATTGGGGAGGAGATACGCTCAAGGTCCGTGGTCTCGGCGTGGAACAGCTGGAACCGGGAATGATTCTCAGTGCAACGCTGTTCACCCGGACCGGCACCAAACTGCTGCCTGCCGGCCAGACCCTGACCCGGCAGGCCATTGATAAGATAATACAATATCACAGGGCATACCCTGTAGACGAAACTGTTTATATAAAGGTCTGAAACGAATGGATATTGCTTCAATAATCGGCTGTGTCTCCGGTCTCGGGTTCATTCTGGGCACCATTATCATGGGCGGTCCCATCAGTATGTTCATCAATATCCCCTCTATTCTCATTGTTGTGGGCGGTACCATTGCTGCAACCATGATCGGTTTCCCCCTGGGTGATATTTTAGGCATATTTAAAACAGCCATTAAGGTGTTCATGTTCAAAATTGAAAAAGCCGAGGATATCATTGCCAACCTTGCGGAAATATCAAATAAGGCCAGAAAAGGAGGGTTACTGTCCATTGAAAGCGATATTCAGAGTACTCCGGATCCCTATCTGGCCCAGGCCCTGCAGATGACCGTGGACGGGGTTAAGACCGAAGATATCGGGCAGATCATGGAAAAAAAGATGGAACTGACCAAAAAGAATCTGGATACCGGTTCAGCCATCTTTGCCAGCATGGCGTCCTATGCACCGGCATTCGGCATGATCGGTACGCTGATCGGCCTTGTGCAGATGCTGGCCAATCTGGATGACCCTTCCACCATTGGTCCGAAAATGGCCGTTGCCATGATTACCACATTTTACGGGTCTATCATGGCCAACCTTTTTTTTATTCCCATGAGCGATAAGCTCAAAGGGCGTACCGAAGAAGAAATTAAAAACATGAATATTGTTTACGAGGGCATTTTATCCATCCGGGAAGGCGAACATCCAAAACTTATGGAAGACAAGCTCAAGGTCTATTTGGGGGATGCCGGCAAGGAAGCCAAGAAGTAATCCCTGGTTCAGGTAAAAGGATAAAGGCATGGCTGAAAACGACGAAGACTCCGGTCGCGGAAAACAAAAGGTCGTCAAGAAAGAGATTATCAATGTCACCGAGGGGTCTCCTGCATGGATGGCTACCTTTGCGGATTTGGTAACGCTTTTGATGTGCTTTTTTGTTCTTTTGTTCGCCATGAGTACCACCCAGCAGGAGACCTACAAGGAACTGGTTAAATCCCTGAGAAGTGCCCTGGGTGCCCAGGCCGTGCCTGAATCCGGTACCCGGGAGGGATTGACCATGCATCCGGTACCTTCGGAAGAAAAAGTGGACAGCCAGTCCGTTGACGAGATAGGCGGTATGATTGAAAAGGAGCTGGATGACATTGTTTCTGAAGTCAGGGAACTGGTCCTTTTCAATAAACTGGGCGGGGAGGTCAGTGTTACCAAAACCGAGGCTGGCGCGGTCATTACCCTGTCCGACCTGCTGCTTTTTTCAGCAGGCGGGGCACAGTTGTCGCCCAAGGGTATGGAAATACTAGAAAAAGTTGCGTCTGTCTTATCAAAGCTTGCCTACCATGTAAAGGTCCGGGGACATACCGATTCCGAGCCCATTACCTCACCCATTTATCCGTCCAACTGGGAACTGTCTTCGGCCAGGGCGTCTACGGTTGCGCGCTTGCTGGTAGCAAACGGCGTGCCTCCCTTTTATATTTCTGCCGAAGGCTATGCCCAGTATCACCCCGTGGCCTCCAATGATACGGCCCAGGGCCGGGCCCGGAACCGGCGGGTGGAGATTGTTTATGAGCGTGACAGTATCGCCCGCCAGTTTGAAGATATGTATAAGAATCGGACAGGAAACTAGAAACAAGATACAAGAGGGTGAAACGCCTGCGGCGCCTAATTTTATCCTATGTTTTTTAGTCTTATTCTTTGTCCTTTTCAAAGCAGGCACAATATGGTGTTTATACGTTGTTGACACAATCCCTTTTGTATCATAGTGTATGTTTATACACTGTTTAAACTCTTGAAGGAACACAAAATGGCAGAACTGGTTATTAAAAAGTGGGGTAACAGCTTGGCAGCAAGGATACCAAAAGTGATTGCTGATATAATCCAGCTTGAAAAGGATCAGACCGTTTCCATTGAGGCGAAAGACGGAAGGATTATTATTACCCCTATCAAGAAGAAAAAAGATTATACACTTGACGAACTTTTAAACCAATGTGATTCCAAGGCTGTTGCCTTGGATGCCGAAGATAAGGCATGGTTGAACGACAAGCCTGTAGGAAAGGAATGGTAATGGCCGCAAGATCTGAAAAAAAAGTGTTTATTCCTGAACGTGGCGATCTTGTCTGGACAGATTTTGAACCTGCCGCCGGCCACGAGCAAATGGGGCATCGCCCGGCCCTGGTACTTTCACCTGCAATTTTCAATAAAAAAATTCTCCTGGCTTTGATTGCCCCGGTCACAAGCAGGGTTCGGGGACATGGTTTTGAAGTCGTTTTAGCCGGGGAAAAGATTTCCGGTGTTGTTCTGTGTCATCAGGTCAAGACAATTGATTTTGTGGAAAGAGGTTTAAAGTTTGCAGAAAAGGCCTCGGTCTCCGTAGTAAGTGAAGCTTTGGCTAAAGTAAGGGCTCTTGTAACAGAATAAGGACTTGCACAAAGCAAGGACTACAGTAAGTATACAGATCTGGAGACAACTTGACGCACAAGAGTAGAGAATTTCTCATAAATCAGACATGATGTAAATTGAGCTATGTAGCAAACATTATGATCGTGCTTGGTTAACGTTAAAAGAGTTTGATAATAAAGTGGCCAGTGAAAAGCCGTTGGATCTTTTCACTGGCGAAGAAATTATTGATGTAACACCCATTGCACAGGAGGATTCACGATGCAAGACGATTTTTACCCCAACATCATGGCCTTTTTTAAGGATTTAAAGATAAAGCAAAACGCCACTTATCCCGACCGGATGAATAAGGGCGAAGTGTCCACGGTTATCGACCTTGCAATCCACGCCACAAATTCAGAGTCAATGGGTGGCGGCATCAAGGGGTATGACAAGCTTTTAGAAAAAATCACTCGCCGGATGTCATTGGATCACGGCGAAGAAGCCGTAATCCGGTCTTTAAAGCAGATTATAGCACACTTGGAGGAGATCACTGAGTATGCCCGTCAATTAGATGAAGAAGAAGCGGGGTGCAAAAGCAATGAAGGTTCGTATTAACATTGAAGGAGAGAGTTGATTATCCAAATTAAAAACGGTTTTTCCATGGACTTAAATGAGCTAAGGCACAGTGGATGGTACATCATCTTCTAAGTAACTAAAATTTTTTTATTGTAATTTTAGTTACTTGTAAAATTGGGTTTAGCCCCGGCTGAATGGGGCGCTATCAAAGGGGATTGGGATCGTCCAATCCCCTTTGAAATTACTGCCATTGCCCTGGTTTGGGGTTGGCTAACGGTTGAAAGTGAGATCAAGTTTTTCCTTTTCCATGGCGGATATGCGTGAAATATCTTCGGGCCGTGCGCCTTTTTTCATGCCTGGGCAGGAGTTTGCCATGATGTCCCAGTTTTCCGGATGGTTAATCAGGGCTTTTATGAAGGGCCAGGCCCGGCACATATATGGTTTGACCGGATGGATGGTGCACTGCTTTTGGGGATCAAAAAAAATGCAGCAGCCGTCTTGTCCCAGTGTCAGTACAGGCCTTGACCCGGACATGTCACAATATTTTTCCACAAAGGTATCAGGATCTGCCTGGATATAATCGCAGATTTTTCTGATATCCTTTTCATCCACATAGGTACCGCCAAATCCTTTGCAGCACTGACCGCATAATTTACAGTCAAAAATACCTTCTGGTGTCATCATTTTTTAAACCCTGTACCTTTTTTCCATGGCTTTCTGCATGGTAAGGGGATCCACATACTGAAGGTCCCCGCCCATGGGTATGCCCGATGCAATCCGGGTGATGTTGATTTTTGTCAGATCCAGCTTGCCCCGGATATAGGCGGCCGTGGCTTCGCCTTCCACATTGGTCCGGGTGGCAAGGATGATTTCCCTGACGTCGTTGTCCCGGACCCGCCTGAACAGTTCGGCCAGACGGATGTCTCCGGGGCCGATACCGTCAATGGGGGACAGGGCGCCGCCGAGGATGTGGTACACGCCTGAAAATGCGCCTGATTTTTCAATGGCCGCCATGTCAGTGGGGTTTTCCACCACGCAGATCAGGCCTTTGTCCCGGCCGGGGTCTGAACAGATCTGGCAGGTTTCCCGGTCAGTAAGTGCAAAGCAGGATGCGCACAACCTGACCTTTTTTTTCAGTTCAATGATATCTGCGGCCAAAGCAGCGGCCTTATGGTCCGGGGCATGAAGAATATGAAGGGCCAGGCGCTCTGCTGTTTTCTTTCCTATCCCCGGCAGAGTGGAAAGCGAATGGATCAATTTGACAATGGCTTCGGGATAATAGCTCACTATGGGTTCAGGTTCTTATAAAAAAAGAGATTACAGGCCTGGAATATTCAGGCCGCCGGTCAGTTTTCCCATTTCAGCGGAGATCATTTCCTGGGATTTATTTAACGCGTCATTCACTGCAGCAAGCACCAGATCCTGCAGCATTTCAACGTCTTCGGGATTAATCACCTCTTTTTCAAGAACAATGGATTCAATTTTCTGGGCACCATTGGCAACCACTTTCACCATACCGCCGCCTGAGCTGGCTTCAACGGTTCTGGTTGCCAGAGCCTGCTGGGCCTGCAGCATTTTTTTCTGCAGTTTCTGGGCCTGTTTCATCATGTTATTCATATTGTTCATGGGTCAGCTCCTATTCCTATATTGGGGGGTTATATGATATCTGCATCAAATAAACGTACCGCGTGCAGGACCATGGGATGGGTTGCCGCAGCTTGTTCTGCCTTTTGCCGGTCATATTGCTGCCGGCAAGTCTTATCATCCGCACAGCCATTGTTTTTTATAAATACCTCAATGGATTTTCCTAAATGCTTTTGGCCCAGTTCCGCCACGGCTTTGGTTGCGTTGTTGAGCCTGGATGCTTCAAACCCGGAGCAGGATGCCAGGGTTACAATCACCTTATCCGGGGATGATGTGTCTGCCTGACCCTTGGAAAATAAGCCGAAAATAAAGGGCTGCTCATGTTGAAGTACATCCATGAACCGGGACCAGGTTACAGGCTCCGGATGCGCCTGCTTCTGGTTCAAAGGGGTGTCAGGCCCGAATGAACCGGATGAATCGGCCGGGATACCCGGCGGTGGTGCCTGGACCAGGTCCGGTTCATAGGGCGGGGGGGCCGGCATTGGCCGGGGGGTGCCCGGGGGCGGTGGTTCTGATGGGCCGGCACCGGGGACCTGTCCTGCAGGCGGGGCAGATGCCTGGTTCAGGTTATCATTTTGTTGCGGGGGAGGTGAACCGGCACCGGCCTGGTCAAGGCGGTCCTCCATCCGGCGTGCCAGAAGATCCACCTTGGTGATGATTTCATCAAGCCGGGTCTCAGGCTCAATCTGGATCATTTTGAGCAGCACCATCTCCACGGCGGTCTGGGTGTGGGATGCAAAGCGCACAATGCTCTCCTCCTTTAAAAGAAGATCCAGCAGCATCCCAAGATAGGCCGGCGGCAGGTTCTGGCACATCTGGTCAAGCTCACGCTTTTCCGTTTCAATCATATTGAGCACAGGGCTGTCTTTCCCGCACAGCCGGATGATGTTCAGATTCCTGAACTGGGCAATGATACCGGAATAAAATTCTTTCAAATCCATACCGGAATCATTGATTTTACTGACAAGATCAATGAGGCAAGCCCCGTTTCTTTCTAGTACGGCCGACGATATGGAAAAAAGAACTCTCCGGTCCGTGGTCCGAAGCCTTTGGACCACCATTTGCCGGTCAATCTCTTTTTCATGCCCGGCTGAAAGAATCCTGTCCAGCAGGCTTAAGCCGTCCCTGATGGAGCCGTCCGCCTCCAGGGAGATCAGTTCCAGCCCCTCTTTTTCAACGGTATAACCTTCTTTTCGGCACAGATTCTCCAAGTGGGCGCAGATTCTGTCCAGTGAAATTCGTGACAAATCATGGCGCTGGCACCGGGACAGGATGGTGGCCGGAATTTTATGGACTTCCGTGGTGGCAAAGATGAAAATAACATGGTCCGGGGGCTCTTCAAGGGTCTTGAGCAGCGCATTGAAGGCAGCCACTGAAAGCATGTGGACTTCATCAATAATATAAATTTTATACCTGGCGGCGGAGGGCATGTAGGCCACATTGTCCCTCAGTTCACGGATCTGTTCCACGCTGTTGTTTGAGGCACCGTCAATTTCAAACACATCTGCACAATGACCGTTGATAATGTCTTTGCAGAGTCTGCATGCATTGCACGGCGACGGGGTGGGGCCGGTCTGACATGTCATGGCCTTGGCCATGATGCGGGCAATGGTGGTTTTGCCGGTGCCCCTGGGACCTGCCAGCAAAAGGGCATGGGCCACCCTGTTCCCGGAAATGGCATTGGTCAGGGTCGTGGTGACATGATCCTGTCCAACAACATCTGCAAATGTCTGGGGACGATATTTTAATGCCAGAACCTGGTAAGACATGTATCCAAAGGCCTTTGATGTTTCTTTCAAAAAAAGTACAAGGTTTTATACCAGAGGGTGGGGGAAGGGTCAATGTCGGGAGGGGGATTTGTTTTTGTGATCGGCAACCCAGGAAATTTCAAGCAGTGTGGCCCAGGCTGCTTCAGGCTTCCGGGAAGTAAATGAAAGTGTTAATCAAACATCGGTGGTTGTCGGTGACGTGGCCCGGGATATTTCCGGAATCGATCAAACCCTCCAGGATGTAAATCAAGGCAGCCGGCAGGTCAGTGAAAGCGCAACGTATCTGGCCAATCTTTCCGAACAGTTGAACAGTCTGATCAACCGGTTCAAAATTTAGACCCAGGTACTTTTCCAATTTTGTTGGCCTTGACAATCGTTGATTGCCTTTATATATTCTATTTTGACGATTTACTTGAAACCGGGATTTTAAAGTTTGGCAGATATGAAAATATTTATCAGGGTCATGAAAGCATTATCCGATCCCAACCGGGTGAAGATGATGAAAATGCTTCAGCAACGGCCGTTATGTGTCTGTGAAATCAAGGAATGTTTAGGCATTGCCCAATCCACTGCAAGCAAACATTTGAAAATACTTGAGGATGCCGATCTGGTCAGAAGTTTCAAGGATGGGCTGTGGGTCAACTATTCCCTGTCCGACGGCAGTGGATCACCTTTTGCCGCGAGCATGATCGGGAATCTGAAACACTGGCTGGATAATGATGCCCAGATTCAGAGATTGAATAATATCCTTCCGGGAATTGACCGGCACAATATTGTGGGCAAGGGATAAAAAAATTTAGGCATAAATATCGATAGATGACCATATATAGCTTAAGGAGGCATATGGATTCAAAGACAGCAGATACCGGCCCGGTCCGGAAAAAAGAAAACATGCAGCTGATGCTGAGCCTGTTCCTGGGGGCGGCCGGTATCGTTTTGTGGTGGGCGGTTTACCTGCAGTTGTCCGGAGTGTCCAAATGGCTGACCTATGATCTTTTACCCATTGATAAGGGATCTCATCTTGGCAGTTCCATTGAATTTTTTCTTTATGACACGCCCAAGGTCATGATGCTGCTCTTTCTGGTGGTGTTTGGCGTTGGTATTATCCGAAGTTTTTTTACTCCGGAGAAAACCCGGGCGTTTCTGTCCGGGAAAAGCGAATTTGCAGGCAATGTGTTTGCCGCACTTCTCGGGATTGTAACGCCCTTTTGCTCCTGCTCTGCCGTGCCTTTGTTCATAGGTTTTGTGACCGCTAGTGTCCCCCTGGGTGTCACATTTTCGTTTCTGATCTCTGCGCCCATGGTCAATGAAATTGCCCTGGGACTTTTATACGGGCTTTTGGGATGGAAAGTGGCCGCTATCTATATGGGGACAGGGCTTTTCATTGCCATTGCCGCTGGTTGGGTTATTGGACGACTAAAACTTGAAAACCACATCGAGGCATGGGTGACCCAGGCCAGCATGGCTGCCGTTGAGCTGGAAGAGAAAAAGATGACATGGCAGGACCGGTTTGTTTTCGGCTGGGATGCGGTGAAAGAAATCATCGGACGTGTATGGGTCTACGTCATTCTGGGTATTGCCGTGGGAGCGGGCATCCACGGGTTTGTTCCGGAAGGTGTCATGGCATCGGTCATGGGCAAAGGCGCCTGGTGGTCTGTGCCTGCGTCTGTGCTGATCGGAGTGCCCATGTATTCCAATGCAGCCGGTGTTATCCCTGTTGTTGAAGCACTGCTGGGTAAGGGAGCTGCCCTGGGATCTGTCCTGGCATTTATGATGAGTGTCATTGCCCTGTCATTGCCCGAGATGGTGATTTTAAGAAAAGTGTTGAAACCCAGATTGATAGGGGTTTTTATCGGTGTTGTATCCTGCGGTATTTTGTTTGTGGGGTATCTGTTTAATCTGATTTTATAAAAAATGATGGTGTTTCATAAAAAAATGATTGTGATTAAAAGGAGTGATTAACATGGAAATCAAAGTATTAGGCCCGGGATGTGCCAAATGCGGTAAAACAGAAAAATTGATCCAGGAGGTGATTAAGGAAACGGGTGTGGATGCAAGCGTTGAGAAGGTGACTGATATGCTGCAAATTGCTTCATACGGCGTGTTCGGTACGCCTTCGGTTATTGTGGATGGTGAAGTGAAGTGCGTTGGCAAAGTGCCCAAAAAAGATGATGTTAAAGCCTGGATTGCCGGGTAGTAAGGAATATACGAAAAGGAGGTAATATAGGACAAAGAGGTGTTGACGGTTGCACGACACTCCATTATCTTGCCCATAGGACGGAACTCTGGAGATGGTAAAATATCTTGTAGAACGCGGACTACCTGTTGATGCCGAATGCCGGGGCGGAGAAACGGCTGTTACCTGGGGTGAATTCGGCAATAACGGGCCGATTATCTCATATGTGAAGAAAATGAGTAGTATATTGCCTTGGATCAGGCAGACAATTAAAAAGCTTTCACGAAAGAGATCATTGAAATGAATATTGCTGTTATACACGGCGGAACATCAAGTGAGCAGGCTGTTTCGACGTTAAATGCCGGGTATGTAATGAATGCTCTTGGAAGAAGGGGATACCGGACAACTGATATCCTGTTCACACGCGATGTCAGTAGAAGATTACTTGAAGAGAGACCGGACGCCGTTTTTCTCTGTGTGCAGGGCAAAGGTCACGGAGACGGGACTCTGCAGGCTATTCTGGATCACCTTGAAATACCCTACACAGGCAGCGGGATGCAGGCGGCTGCCATTATTAACGACAAGATACTATGTCAGAAGCTTTTTGCCATCGAAGGTATCCGTATTCCAGCAGATTGTGTCTGGACAAAAAAAGAGCATTGTGCCGGGGATGGGAAAAAGCGTTTTGAAGAGAGGCTCGGTAAATCAGGGATCTCTTTTCCATGTGTAGCAAAAGCACCTACTCAGGGCGGCAGTTTCGGCATCGTCCTGATTGAATCCATGGATGCTTATGACCTGATGCAGGAGGCATTTTTTTTTGACTCCCGGATACTGATAGAGCAGTTTGTGTCCGGCAGGTTTGCAACTGTCGGGATTCTGGAGCAGAGCGGTATTGCAGAGGCTTTGCCGGTTGTTGAAGGCAGGAGCAGGATGCCATGCGGCAGAATCATAAAATTCACGGGAGAATATGATGTCTATCCATCTGATCTGCCATCTGAGATCATCAGCGAATTACAGAACACCGCTCTGAGGACATACCGCACCCTTGGAGCAAGAGGTTATGCAAGGGTTGATTTTATTGTTGAAGAGGAGAGTGGACGGCCGTTTACACTGGAAATCAATGCCGTGCCGGGTTTGAAACCGCAGAGTTTATATCCTCCTGCAGCAGCGCTTGCCGGTATCGGATATGATGATCTTATAGAAATTATTTTACAGAATGTTTTTTTTGACGGGGAGAATGGTTAATGTTCCGCAATATAAATATTGGGACAAAAATTCTGATAGTACTGCTGGCTACAGCGCTTGGGGCACTGCTTGCGATCGCGCTGATTTCATATACGGAGATGCTGAATCTGACCAGATATTCCCAGGATGCCAATATCAATCTGGGAATGACCGCATCAGAAAAGAGCAGGAAGGCTCTTCTGGATCAGGCAGAGGAGTATCTGGCAAAGATTGCTGTGGAACAGGCAGGCAATTCCAATGCAGTTCTGGCACAGGTTCAGACTGAAGTGACAGCCATGGCTGATTATATAAGTGCACTTTATAAGAACCCGGACAATTTTGCAGGGCATGAGCTGCCGCTTCCCAATCAGACAGAAAACGGTGTAGCCTCTGCAAAATATATTCTGGCACCTGGAGTGCAGCGGAGCGATGCAATTGCACGGGAACTCCTGCTCGTTTCCAATGCTGAATATATGTTTGCGGCAATCCTGTCTAACAACCCTACTCTTTATAATACATACCTTGGAACAGAAAGCGGAATCTCCTACCGCTATTCCCGTTCAAATTCATACAATCCTGCTTATGACCCACGTAAGCGCGGCTGGTATATTACGGCAATGAGCGCTCCTGGAAAGACTCTATGGATGGATACTTATCTTGATGCCTATGGCCAGATCTGTGTGACATGCGCAGCCTCTTTCAACGGTACGGACGGAGAACCGGCAGGAGTAGCTGCGGTTGACATCACACTGATAAGTCTGAAAAAAGATATTCTCTCAACCCGTATAGGTGAAGGAGGGTATGCTTTTCTCATTGATGAAAAAGGCAAATATATCGCACACCCTGATTATGATAAGGCTGGATTTGTCACAGAGCCTTTATATAGAGCCGAAGGTGCATGGCTTCAGATACTCCGCTCAATGAGAGAGGGTAAACGCGGGGTAGGCATTGCGACAATTGATAATATTGAGAACTATGTCGCTTATGCCCCTCTTTCCACTACAGACTGGACACTCGGTGTTACCGTACCCATTGAGGAGGTGACATTGCCGGCAGATGAAACAAAAGAGAAGATTGATCTCTATACAGACGAATCACAGGCTTATATTGAAAAGACTCTGTCAGATGTGCTGATGCGCTTTATTATCCTTTTTGCTGTCTGTAGCATGCTGTTTGTTCTTTTTTCATTTGTGCTTTCCAATACAATTACGCGTCCGATCAAAGATCTGATCGAAAGTGTGCATCACATCGGCAGGGGAGAGCTTGACAGCAAGATAGTGGTACGCGGAAGAGACGAGATAGGGCAGCTTGCAGAGGCTTTCAATTCAATGGCCCGAGATCTGAAGATTTATATAAAGGATCTGGCCGAAGCGATTAGCGAAAAGGAGAGGATCAATAGTGAACTGACAGTTGCTGGCAATATTCAGAATGATATGCTGCCGCATATTTTCCCGAAATTCAGTAATCTTCCCAATCTTGAAATTCATGCTGAAATGGTTACTGCAAAAGAGGTCGGCGGAGATTTTTACGATTGCTTCTTTCTTGATGCCAACCACACAAGGTTGTGTCTTGTAATAGCGGATGTCAGCGACAAGGGTGTTCCAGCTTCACTTTTCATGGTCATTGCAAAAATATTGATAAAGACTCATATGATGGGCAGTGCGACACCGGCTGAAGCGATTGCCAGGGTCAATCCCATTCTCTGTGCTGATAACAGCAGCTGTATGTTCGTTACCGCTTTTGTCGGAGTGCTGGATACGGAAACCGGCAGATTCGATTATGTGAACTGTGGTCATAACCCCCCCCTCATATGCCGCAAAGGTGAAAAATTCAACTATATGACACTGAACAGGGCACTGGCTATGGCGATCATGGATGATTCGCCATATATTGACGAATCTGTTCAGTTGAACCCTGGC
>NZ_JBFXHE010000005.1:19432-40208 GCF_050177295.1 Desulfobacter sp. | reverse complement strand
AAAAGATGCAGGCAATCGAGGTGACCGGGCATCATGACTGTCTGCTGGGCAAGTGGTATGACTCGGCCCAGGGAGATTTCACAAAAACGCAGCTATTTAAGGACATTAAGGCCCCCCATATAGCGGTACATGATACGGCCCGAGAAATTGTTTCGCTCTATAACCAGAAGAATATCACTGCGGCACGTGAAAAGCTCAAAGCGTTTGAAGATGCCAGAGAAAAACTATTCGATCTTCTTGACAGTCTTTACCTGGGCTAAAATGCTGTTTTTTTATACCGGGCCGGCTGGTATGTACACAAAGGTTCCTGGGCCAGGTAATTGCCGGTGGCTTCGTATGCCCTGGCCCGGCATCCGCCGCAAACCTGTTTGTATTCGCAGATTCCGCATTTGGGTTCAAGGTTGTTGAAGTCCCGCAATTTGTTAAACACCTCTGAATTTTCCCACACCTCTTTAAAATGATGTTCTTTTATGTCTCCGCAGGTGACGTCTAAAAACCCGCAGGTCTGGACCCGGCCCACATGGGAGATAAAGCAGAATCCGGTCCCTGCAAGACAGCCCCGGGTGACCGCATCAAGCCCATGGGTTTCAAAACTGACTTTTTTCCCGTCAGCCCTGGCGCGCTGGCGTAATATCCGGTAATAGTGGGGGGCACAGGTGGCTTTGAGCTGCAAAGCGGTTTTGTCCCGCTGGTCGTAAAACCAGTTCAGGGTTTCTTCATACTCCTTTGCGTCAATGGCCGTATCCACGATGTATTTGCCCCGGCCCGTGGGAACCAGAAGGAAAATGTGGTGGGCCGCAGCCCCTAAGGATTCAGCCAGGGCAAGGATGGCAGGAATTTCATCCAGATTGGTTTTGGTGATAACGGTATTGATCTGAAATTCAAGCCCGGCCGCCTTTGCGGTTTTTATGCCGTTTACGGCCCTGTCAAAGGCCCCGTCAAGGCCCCTGAACGCGTCATGGGAGGCTGCGGTTGCCCCGTCCAGGCTTACGGAAATGCGTTTGATGCCGCTTTTAATAAGGCGTGCCACATTGTCTTCATTGAGCAGGGTGCCGTTGGGGGCCATGACCATGCGAAGTCCGATTTTGTCCCCATAGGCGGCAATATCAAATATATCCTTCCGGAGCAGCGGTTCGCCGCCGGTGAGAATGATGATGGGTTGTCCCACCTCTCTGATCTGGTCAAGGAGCCTGAAGGACTCTTCTGTGGTGAGCTCATCCGTGTATACATGGTCTTCGGCCGCAGCCCGGCAATGCTTGCAGGTCAGATTGCACCGGCGGGTTGTCTCCCAGGCCACAAGGCGCAGGGTATTGTTTTTACCTGCAGCGAGGGGGGCCCCATGTCCCGGGGGATGTGTTTTGTGGGGATGCGCCATCAGCTGTTCAGCTCCCTGGCCACATCAATGGCTGAGTAAGTCATGATGATGTCTGCCCCGGCCCGCTTGATGGATAACAGGGTTTCCATGATCATGGCTTTGCCGTCTACCCATCCCATCATTTCAGCCGCCTTGATGATGGAATATTCACCGGATACATTGTATGCGGCCACAGGCAGATCAATCTCTTCCCTGACCCTGAAAATGATATCCAGATAGGAGAGCGCCGGTTTTACCATGATGATGTCCGCGCCTTCCTCAATGTCCATGGTGGCTTCCCTGATGGCTTCAAGGGAGTTGGCCGGATCCATCTGGTAGGTTTTGCGGTTCCCGAATTTAGGCGCGGATTCCGCTGCTTCCCTGAAGGGGCCGTAAAAGGCAGATGCGTATTTCACTGCATAGGACATGATGGGCACATGGGAAAACCCCTCGTCATCCAGGGTGCCTCTGATTTCAGCCACACGGCCGTCCATCATGTCGGAAGG
This sequence comes from Desulfobacter sp., assembly GCF_050177295.1. NCBI lineage: Bacteria > Pseudomonadati > Thermodesulfobacteriota > Desulfobacteria > Desulfobacterales > Desulfobacteraceae > Desulfobacter > Desulfobacter sp. Next base: position 38,348 of record NZ_JBFXHE010000005.1, on the reverse strand, counting down.
GGCTACCATGTCGGCACCTGCCTGTACATGAGACAGCGCCGTTTTTGCAATCAGATCCAGGGAGGAATCATTGTCAATGGTGCCGTCATCCATGACCATGCCGCAGTGACCGTGGTCCGTGTATTCACACAGGCAGACATCGGTGATCACGGTAAGGTCCGGTACCTGTTCTTTGACAGCTGTCACCGCTTTTTGAACAATCCCGTCATGGGCATAGGCCTGGGTGGCAAGACAATCTTTTTTATCGGGAATCCCGAACAGCATGATGCCCGGGATGCCTGCCTCTTTGGCCTGCTTTGCCGTGGTGACAATGTGGTCGATGGAGAGCTGGAACTGTCCGGGCATGGAATTGATGGGTTTTTTTACGGATTTGCCTTCCACCGCAAACAAGGGAAGAACCAGATCATCCCTGGAAAGTTTTGTTTCCCTGATCATCCGTCTGAAATTTTCCGTGGCCCGCAGGCGTCTGCCCCTGTAGTCGGGAAACAGCATTATGCATTCTCCTTTTTGATCTCTTCATTCGTAAGATAGCAGGCAGGATCCGAATCCCAGGGGTCATTGGCAACGGACTCAGCCCTGGCCCTGAAATTGCCGGCACAGATATCCAGCCACCGGCACTCTGAACACCGGCCTTTTACGTGTTTTTTCTTTTCTTTCATTTTCATCAAAAATTCATTTTCAGGATCTGTCCAGATTTCGCTGAAGGGTCTGTCCTTGATGTTGCCGAAACTGATTTCCCGCCAGAACTGGTCCGGATGGACTTCACCATCCCAGGAGATGCAGCCGATGCCCCGGCCGGAGTTGTTGCCCTCGTTCATCTCAAGCAGTTCGAGCACTTCGGCTGCCCGTTCCGGATCTTCCTTGAGCAGACGCTGGTACAGGTAGGGGCCGTCTGCATGGTTGTCCACGGTGAGGATCTCCTTGGGCTTGTTGCGGTCATGCAGATCCCTGGTGCGGTCCATGATCAGATCAAGCACCTTGCGGGTCTCTTCGTGGCTTAAATCTTCTTTAGCGATTTCCTGGCCCCGGCCTGAGTACACTAAATGGTAAAAACAGGCTCTGGGAATGTTTTTTTCTTCCAGCAGATCAAAAATTCCGGGGATGTCCTTTACGTTTCTTTTATTGATGGTAAAACGAAGCCCCACCTTAATGCCTGCTTCCTGGCAGTTGTCAACAGCCTGCAATGCCTTTTGATACGCCCCGGGAACGCCCCTGAACATGTCATGGGTGGCTTCAAGTCCGTCCAGGCTGATTCCTACATAAGACAATCCCACCTCTTTGAGCTGCTTTGCCTTCTCTTTGGTGATCAGGGTGCCGTTGGTGGAGATGACGGCCCGCATGCCCTTGGATACGGCATACCGGGCATATTCCACAAGGCGTGGGTGCATTAACGGTTCCCCCCCGGAAAACAGCAGCACCGGCACCCCGAATTTTGCCAGGTCATCCATCATGGCAAGACTTTGTTCGTGGGTCAGTTCATTGTCATAGACAATATTTTCAGACTGGGCATAGCAGTGAACACACTTCAGGTTGCACCGCCGGGTCATGTTCCATACCACCACCGGCTTTTTGTCTATTGAGAATTGAAGCAGATGAGAGGGAAGTTTGCCTGAATGCCTTGAATATCGCAAGGTATCCGAGGGCTCCACCGTGGCGCAATAAAGTTTTGAAATTCCAATCATTTTATCTCTTTATTTTATTTCTTTTTTGATAAGATCGTTGAGAAAGGTTTCGTGGTCGACTAATGCATTCCTGGACAGGAAAAATCTGGCTTTCCCTGTTTTTTCCCGAATCAGGTTAAGGCCGTCAAAAAAATCCGTGTAGATTTTTGAAAGGATTTCATCCGTTGTGGCGTTGTGCTCTATGAACTGCTGGATGAAAAAATCCGCTGCATCTTCTTCAAACACGACATTTAAATCATAGTTTTTGGAAATCTCCAGTTCCATCTCTTTTACGTTGTCATAGAATTTTTTGACCTGTTTAACCGCGTCCTCAATTTCCATGACATGGGCCGTATAATACTGGGCCACCATTTTTGTGCGAATCTGGGTCAGGGTCAGGCCGTGACGGATGGAAAAAATTTTCCAGTTCTTTTTTACATAGTCACAGATATAATCTGAAAAAAGGGCCAGGGCATGGTTATATTCGGCCTCATATCTTTCCTTGTCATTGCCCTGGATCAGATCGTTTAAAACCTGCCCGGGCGTGGTCAGTACCTGTTGGGTGATGGCAAACTGCCGGACGGATTCGGAAGGCAGTTTCTCTTCAAAAATGAGCATGGCTTCTTCAACCACGGACACAAGTCCCCGGGCGCCGGTATTTTCCTTGTGCGCCTTTGACGCCAGCGCCTCCAGGGCCTCGTCGGTGAATACCACATCAATTCCGTATGATTTAAAATCAAGGCGCTTGCTTAAGATTACAGGGTTGTTGGGCATTTTCAGGATGTCGTACAGATCTTTTTGGCTCAGTTCATCCAGCACACAGCGCACCGGGACCCTGCCGATGAATTCGGATTCAAATCCGTACGTCACTAAATCCTCGGACCGGGTCTCTTTTAAGAGCTCATTGTCTTTTCTGGCATGATTGAGCGATGCACCGAATCCGATGGCCTGTTTGCTCAAGCGTTTTTTCACCACATCTGTCAGTCCTGAAAACGCGCCTGACAGAATAAACAGAATATTGGCTGTATTCACCCGCCTGGCCGTGCGTTTCCCGGTTCTCTGGAAGGCCTCAAGTTCCTGCATCATGGATACGGGATCATGGGGCACCTTTAAATCCACGTCAGTCTCTTCCATGGGTTTGAGCAGGGCCCGCTGAACCCCTGTTCGTGATATCTGGGCGCCTATGACATTGGGGCTGGCAGCGATCTTGTCAACTTCATCAATATAAACGATGCCGCACTCCGCAAGTTCAATGTCATCCTTGGCCTCTTTAACCAGGTCCCGGATCAGATCCTCCACATCTCCGCCCACATAGCCGGTTTCGGAAAATTTGGTGGCATCTGCCTTGACAAAAGGCACCCCGATCTTTTTGGCGATAAGCTTGATCAGATAAGTCTTTCCAATACCGGTGGGACCGAGCAGCAGGATATTGCTTTTAATATTGCCCGTGATCTTGAACGGTTCCGTGGTCATGGTTTCCTGGTGCCGGATACGGTTGAAATGGGTGCAGATCTTTGTGGCAAGAACAGATTTGGCCTTGTCCTGCCGGACAACATACTGGTCAAGGTAGCTGATCAGTTCCGAAGGCTTGATATTGAAATCAATCAGCTTTTTTTTGCCCAACTGAGGTGTTGCGCCGGTGATGATCTCCTGTTGGGGCTGGATGGAAGGCGTCAGAATCTTAACACTTCCCCCAAACTTCTTGTTCAGAAATTCCCCAAGCTCTTTTTCGATTTTTTTCGGGTCAGGCCCGGTGGCATCATTGTGGTAAGTCATAATCAGGTATAATAAGCCCGCTTGCCCATAATTCAAGGCGCAAGTTCAACAGCCTATTTCTTTTTTTCCTTAAAATATTCACAGGGCTTTCCCGAAGACCGGAATACTGTGAGGCTGGGCAGTTGGCGGCTTTTAAACCCCAATGCCCTGCAGCCGTTTGGGTGGGCCGGTTCCCAGGTGACATAGAAAAACCGGCACTTGTAACAATTTATTTTATTGTCTTCGTTCATGTCAGTCTATAAAAAAAGCCGCAGCAATATTGCCGCGGCTTTGAATTTATGGTGCCGAAGGGGAGATTTGAACTCCCACGGGTCTCCCCACACGCCCCTCAAGCGTGCGTGTCTACCTATTCCACCACTTCGGCAAAAATCTCATTTTTATTCACTTTGCTGCTGGTGCCTGCTGTCCTGCCGGTGCAGATGTGCCCTTCATGACACTGGACTGGGACTGATGCCCTGACATATAGGCCAAGATCAGAGAGGTGACCATGAAGATAATAGCCACAGCCGTAGTTATCTTGGTCAGGACGTTTGCGGGACCAGCTGCGCCGAAAAGGGCCTGGCTGCCTGCACCGCCCATGGATACACCCATCTCTGCGCCTTTACCGGTCTGCAAAAGCACAACAAGTATCAAAAAGATGCAAACTGCAACGTGTATGGCTATTAAAATGCTTGTCATAAAAAAAGGTCTAAAACCTAATAATTTTATTAAAATCTTCCGGGTTCAGGCTCGCGCCGCCAACCAAGGCACCATCAACATCTTCAAGCTGCATCAGATCTTTGATATTGCCGGGTTTTACTGATCCGCCGTATAAAATCCGGGTCTTTGCAGCCAAGCCTTCGGAATATTTTCCCTTGAGCAGGTGCCGCAAAAATTCGTGTACTTCTTTGACCTGCTCGGGTCCGGCAGTCTTTCCGGTACCGATTGCCCATACCGGCTCATAGGCCAGAATAAGGGTATCAAGTTCCCCAAGACCAAAGCCTTTTAACCCATCTGATATCTGTTTGTCAAGGATAAAAAAAGTTTTATCCGCTTCCCGCTGGCTTTCCGTCTCTCCGATGCACATCACCGGGATAAGTCCTGCATCAAGGGCTGCACGGATTTTAAATTCAACGCTTTCATCGGTTTCGCCAAAATATTGCCTGCGTTCGGAATGGCCGATAATGACGTAGTCGGCGCCTGCATCTTTGATCATCTGCCCGGACACCTCCCCGGTGAATGCACCTTCCGTGCCGGGGTAAATGTTCTGGGCCCCCAGCCGGATCTGGGAATCTTTGCCCAGGACCGCTGCCACCAGGGGCAGGGACAGTGCAGTGGGGGCAATCATGATATCAACGCCGTCCACACCCTTGGTTAAGTCTGCCACCTGTTTTGCCGCAGCAACAGCCTGGGTGCCGGTCTTGTACATTTTCCAGTTGCCGGCAATCAATGGCGTTCTTTTCGGCGTTTTTGTCATTTTTTTACCTCCTTTAAAGGGCGTTGCCCACCATGGCAGCCAAATCAACCATGCGGTGTGAGTAACCGGCCTCATTGTCGTACCATGAAAAGATTTTTACCATTTCGCCGTTGATGACATCTGTACAGGAGGCATCAACAATGGAAGAAAGCGGGCAGGAGTTGTGATCAATGGATACCAGGGGTTTGTCGCAATACCCCAGATAACCCTTCAGGCTGGTTTCAGATGCCTTTTTAAGGGCCTGGTTGATCATCTCCTTGGTCAGATTCTTTTTTTCGGTGGTGATCACGAGATCCACAAGGGATACATTGGGTGTGGGGACCCGTACGGCAAGGCCGTTGAGTTTTCCTTCAAGCTCGGGCAATACCAGGGAAACCGCTTTGGCGGCACCTGTGGTGGTGGGAATCATGGACAGCGCGGCTGCCCTTGCCCGGCGCAGGTCCTTGTGGGGGAAATCAAGCAGACGCTGGTCCCCTGTGTAGGAGTGGATCGTGGTCATAAGCCCGCATACAATACCGAAATTTTCCAGCAGCACCTTGGCCACGGGGGCCAGGCAGTTGGTGGTGCAGGAGGCATTGGACAGAATATGGTGATTTCCGGGATCGTAATCTTCATGGTTTACGCCCATGACAATGGTAACATCCGGGTCCTTGGCAGGCGCTGAAATAATGACTTTTTTGGCCCCGCCTTCAAGGTGCTTGCCTGCGGTTTCCCGGTTTCTGAAAAGACCGGTGCATTCCAGGACAATGTCCACACCGGCTTCGGCCCAGGCAATCTGGGCAGGATCCTTTAACGCGGTGACCCAGATCTGTTTCCCATCCACGGTAATGAACCCTTCTCCATGACTCACCTCGTTGGGCAGACGCCCGTGGACAGAGTCATATGTGAGCAGATGGGCAATGGTTTCGGTGTCTGTCAGATCATTGATGGCCGCAATTTCAATTGCATCATTTCCCAGGGCAGCCCGAAAAACCATGCGCCCGATTCTGCCAAATCCGTTAATTCCTATTTTTACAGTCATTTTAAGCCTCCTTCAAAAATGAAAATGCTTGTCCATGCCCAAAAGGGAAACAGGCACGGCACAGGTTAGGATAAGGACCGGCTGGTCCCTTTCAGGATGTCGCTGGCAAGGGAAATGCTTTTTTTCCCGTGTTCAATCAGGGCTGCAGTCAATGCTTTGATTCCCATCTTCTCCCGGGTGGTTACCGCTTTGAGAACAATGGGCAGGTTGACGCCTGAAATCACCTCCACCTTTCCTTCTTCAAGAAAGGCATAGGCCAGGTTTGAAGGTGTACCCCCGAACATGTCGGTTAAAATAATAACCCCATTTTCGCAATAAACATCTTTGATCCCTTTTTTGATTTTATTTCGTAAACTTTCCGGGTCCTGTTTGATGTCTATGGATATGGATTCAAGTTTTTCCTGCTTGGCCCCCAGAATAAATTCCAGGGTTTCAATCAATGTTGCCCCCAGATTCGCATGGGTTACAATTAAAATTCCTGTCATAGTTTGCCTATCATATTTCCATGATGTCTCTGTCAATGTCTCTGTGCCGCAAGCTTGGATTCAGGCCCTTTTTTATCAGCCGTTCAAATACAGCCCGGGCAATGGCGACACTTCGGTGGCGGCCGCCGGTACAGCCCAGTGCAAGTGTTAGATATGCCTTATTCTCTTTTTTATACAAAGGAATGAGATAGTCAATAAGATCGTTATATTTTTCTAAAAAGGTTTTTGTCTCCGGGTTTTCCAGGACAAAGGCTTTTACCGCATCGGATTCTCCGTTATGGGCTTTAAGTTGGGGCACAAAATAGGGATTGGCCAGAAACCTCAGATCCACCACAATATCCCCGTCCACCGGGATGCCGTATTTGTAGCCAAAGGACATGATATTCAGTTTCATGAAGTTTTCGGAACCCGTATCCTTGGACACAAGATGCAGTATTTTTGCTTTAAGCTGATGCACATTGAAATGAGAGGTGTCAATGATCTGGTGAGCCAGCTTGCGGATGGGGGCCATGCCCTGTTTTTCGGCCCTGATGCTGTCTAAAAGGTTTTTTCCAGTATCCAGGGGGTGGTGCCGGCGGGTCTGACTGAACCGTTTGACCAAGGTCTGGGTATCTGCTTCAAGGAAAATGATGACTGGAGAAACGCCCATCTCTTCTAGCGCAGAGACGCCTGAAACAAATGTTTGTATAAAGGTTTTTGACCGCATATCCATCACAAAGGCTGCACCCTTGACCTTGGCACTCTCCCCCAGCGGCAGTTCGAGCACCTTGGGCACAAGTTCCATGGGCATGTTGTCAATGCAGTAAAAGGCTGCATCTTCAAATGCCTGGGCAACGGTTGTCTTCCCGGAACCTGAAATCCCTGTGATGATATAAACCTTAAGATTTTCCATGGTTAAAAGTCTTCGTCATTCTCCAGAATGATCTGATGAATCTGTTCTGCTGAACCTGCCGATAACAGGCGTTCTTTAAACTGATTCATTTTCAGCAGCTTGGAAATCTGGGCAAGAACCTTTAAGTGCCCCCCTGTGGAATGCTCAGGTGTTAAAAGCAGGAAGAAAAGATGGACCGGCCGGTTATCCAGAGAATCAAAATCAACGCCTTTGATGCTGCGCCCAAATCCCACAGCAATGGATTTTACTGTATCCAGCTTGCCGTGGGGAATGGCGATGCCGCCGCCGATGCCTGTGGATCCTAAGTTTTCCCGTTCCATCAGGACTGCCGCAACATCCTGGGCCTGGGTTCCGGCCACCGGTGCAACAGCGCCAGACAGTTCTTTTATAACCTCTGGTTTGTTTTTGGCTTCCATCTCTGCGATAATGGCGTCCAGCTTTAGAATGTCACTGATTTTCATGGGTTTCGACTATCCTTGGGGGGCGATCAGTCCCAGTTTTCCGTTATTATGTTTATAAATCACATTGACCTGCTCTGTGCGGGCATTAATAAACGCATAAAAAGATTTTTTGCCCGATTCCAGCTCTATCACCGCATCCTCAATGTCCATGGGTTTTGTATCAAGGAGTTCTTCGACGATGTCACTCGTGTTCCCGGGCTGCGGTTCATCAATACTGAACTCCCGGGTATCTGCCAGGCTTGACTTATTGCCTGACATGTGTTTTTTGATTTTTTCCTTATGTTTTGTGATCTGGCTTTTGACTTTATCCGCCAGGATGTCAATGGTGGCATACATGCTTTCGGATTCTTCCTTTGCATGGATGTTAAGCGCCCCGCTGGTCAGGGTGATTTCGGCAATATGTCTTATTTTTTCAACGCTCAGGACCACACTGGCCTCGGCCGGGCCGTCCAGCATTTTGTCAAACCGTTTAAGCTTTTTATTTACATAGGATTTCAGGGAATCGGATGCCTCTATTTTTTTGAACGTGATAGTGACCTGCATAAATTACTCCCTTTATAATTGTTTGCGTTTGTTGGATGGCAGAATATTGAGCACTTTTCTGTATTTTGCCACGGTGCGCCGGGCAATCTGAATGTCTGATTCCTTCAGAATTTCGGCGATTTTATCATCACTCAGGGGCGTGTTGGAATCTTCGTTGTCAATGAGTTGTCTTATTCTCTCCTTGACGCTGGCCGATGCCATGTTAGGCCCGTCAACCCGTTCTATGGAGCTGTTGAAAAAATATTTCAGTTCAAACAGCCCCTGGGGGGTGTATGCATATTTGTTGCTGGTGACCCGGCTGATCGTGGATTCATGCATCTCAATATCTTCGGCAATGTCTTTTAAAATCAAAGGCCGCAGATAGGCAATGCCCTTTTCAAAAAATTCCCTTTGAAATTTTATGATGCTTTCCATGACCAGGTAAATGGTTTTCTGGCGTTGATGAATGGATTTTATCAGCCAGGAGGCGGACTGCATCTTTTCATTGAGATAGGTCTTGGTCTCCTTGGGAATCTTTTTGCCGGTGGCCACAGCGTCCCTGTAGAATCTTGAAATTCTTAATTTGGGAAGGCCGTCATCGTTCATAACAATTTTGAAATCATCCCCGACTTTGTAAACGTAAATATCCGGGGTGATGTAAGCGGATTCATCGGTGGCAAATTTCCTGCCGGGCTTGGGTTCAAGAAACTGGATGATTTTTACTGCGGCCCGCACATCCTCAACGGAAATTTTAAGGGCCTTGGCAATTTTTTTACTGTTCCTGTTTTCAAGATTTTTTAAATGATCCGTAATGATCTGGATGATGATGTCGTTTTTAATGCCAAGCTGCCGGACCTGGATGAGAAGTGTCTCGCACAGGTCCCTGGCGCACACCCCGGGGGGGTCGAAGGTCTGAAGCACAGCCAGCACCTGCTCAACGGTTTGGACGTCGGCCTGGGCTGCCTGGGCCAGTTCTTCCACATCGGCGCATAAATATCCGTCCCGGTTCAGGTTGCCGATGATGATGTTGCCGATGGCTTCCTCCTGGGCTGTAAGATCCGAAAGCATCAGCTGCCATTTCAAATGCGCTTCAAGGGTTTGTTTCTCAGACGTGAATGCCTCGTAATTGGGGGCTTCACTGTTTTCAGACTCCGTGTGCATTCTGCCGGTGGAGTTGTATTCATTGATATAATTTTCCCAATCCGTATCCGACCGAACCCGCTCTTCAATGGTGACTTCCTTGACAGGCGCATCATTTTCCGCTTCCCGGATTTCGGTTTCCTGGGCCGTGATGGATTGGTCAGAGGCATCATCAACGACGACTTCTTCAAGGGCGGGATTTTGCTCCATTTCCTGCTCGATCATTTCGGCAAGTTCAAGCCGGGACAGCTGAAGCAGTTTAATGGCCTGCTGGAGCTGGGGTGTCATGACCAGTTGCTGGGTTAGTGCAAGGCTTTGTTGTAATCCAAGTTCCATGATTAAAGTCTGAAGTTATCTCCCAGGTAAATGCGTTTCGCTATTTTGCTTGAAATAATTTTTTCCGGCGGTCCTGATTCCATAACCACACCCTGGCTCATGATATAAGCCGTGTCGCATACGCCTAATGTTTCCCTGACATTATGGTCTGAAATCAATATTCCGATGCCTTTGTCCGTAAGCTGGGATATGATCTGCTGGATGTCGATGACCGCCAGAGGATCAATGCCGGCAAAGGGTTCGTCCAGCAGAATAAATAGAGGGTCCGTTGCAAGAACCCTTGAAATTTCCAGCCTGCGCTTCTCTCCACCGGACAGGGACGCGGCTTTTTGCCCGGCCAGGGCCAGTATACCAAGCTCTTCCATCAGAGTTTCGGCTTTCTGGTTGATGTCCGTGACTTTTTTGTCAATAACCTCCAGAACAGCCGTTATATTTTCCCTGACAGTCAGTTTTTTAAATATAGAGGTTTCCTGGGGCAGGTAACCAATGCCTTTCCTGGCCCTGATATACATGGGATATTGGGTTATATCCTCCCCGTCAAGATGAACCGTGCCTTTTTCCGGCCGGATCATGCCCACGGTCATATAAAAGGTGGTGGTCTTGCCGGCACCGTTGGGTCCCAGAAGTCCGGTCACTTTGCCCTGGTTCACGGTCAGGCTGACCTGATCCACCACGGTTTTACCGCCATACGCCTTTACAAGGTTTTTCAGCACCAGTCGGCTCATCTGTTTCAAGGCTTATCCCTCAAGGCTTATCCATGGACCTGCCCTGGTCTTGGACATCGAAAAAAGCTTCGACCCTGGTTTTTTCGGCACTTTCCACAACCATCCGTTCCTGGGCCTTAAACAGGGTAATTTTTTTGCCGGTGATCCAGCTTTTTCCCGTAAGCAGGCGGGCTCGTTCCCCGGTGAGCACCAGTATCTCATTTGCGGTGTCATAATCCGCCTGGTCCGAAAATGCTTTCCGATCCCCTTCTGTATATTCCACATTCCCCGTGGCAAGAATTCGCCTGATGTTTGACTGGCCTTTCTTTTTGGTTTCCGAGGTATGGAAAAACACCTTGACCGAATCTGCTAAAAGCACGCTGTCTGCCCGGACCGCCTTGACCTTGCCCATGAATTCCACCATGGACTGGTCTTTGCTGGCGACCATTTTATCCGAAGTAATTCTCAGGTCAGCAGGTGGCTGTTTCTTATCAATGTCTTTTTTCCCCTGGGCTGCAAAGGAGATCTGTGTAGAAAGAAACAGCAGTATCAGCAATGACGCCGAAGCGATGTTATAATATGTTGGAATCCTGGCTATTTTCACTCAGTTGTCCTTCTACGTGTCCTTTTAAGATGATCAGGTCCTGGTTTAGCAGGATCTCCATGCTGTCTGCTTTTATTACGGAGTTCCCGTCATTAATTGTAACCCTTGAATCAGAGCGTATTATATGCGGTTTTTTGGTATAATGCAATGTTTCACTTGTCAGGGAGTAGTGTTGATACCGGACAATAAAATTCCCTGAAAAGGTCATGTCATGGGTTTTGGTGTCGAGCTCTCCCCGGGCTGCGGTGAGAAGGACTTGTGTGTTCTGCTTTGTGTAAAAAACAATGTCAACGTCTTTGAGCACAGCCTTGTTCCGGTCTTTGAGCAGGGTGGCACTGGATGCTTTGAGCTTCCATTCGGTGATGCCGTTTTTTTTGGAAATCTGCTCAAGGATGTTGAGTTTGAGGGCAGCTTTGTCATCCACCTCTATATTTTCAAGTTTTATGGGCCTGGTGAGCAGATGGTTGATGTAATAATGCGCACCTAACCCTGCAAGAATGAGTCCTAAAAGCAGAACCAGGGGCAGTATCAGTTTTTTTTTGCCGGCGCTGCTCATGACAGAAACCTTGAAACCGAAGTTTCCCAAAGGCCCTTGGCTTTGAGGATGGCCTCACAGGCCTGGCGGACCGCTCCTTTTCCCCCGGGCAAATCCGTAATCATATCTGCCCGGTCCTTAACTTCGTCAGGGGCGTCGGCCACCGTAAAGGCGAATCCGGCCCGGGTCATGGCCGGCAGGTCAATCAGATCATCCCCCATGAAAGCAATATGTGCGGCCCTGATTTGCGTAGTTGCGGATATGGATGCCAATGCCTTTGCCTTGTCCCTGGCCCCGTCAAAAACCAGGGTGATGCCCAGATTGTCGCAGCGGTGGCGCAGGGCGCCCGAGATTCTTGCCGTGACAATCCCGACAGGAATACCTGCTTCCATGAGCAGACGGATGCCAAGGCCGTCTTTGGCATTAAAACTTTTGATCTGCTCGCCTGTGTCCGTATAGGTAATGCTGCCGTCGGTGAGCACCCCGTCCACATCTAAAAGCAGCAGCCGGATATCTGCCAATTGTGTTGTCATAGGGCCTGTCCTGCAGCTTTCCTGATATTGACCAGATGGGTTAAAAGCGTTTCCATTTGATCCAGGGGGATGGAGTTCGGCCCGTCGCACAGGGCCTTGTCCGGATCAGGGTGGGTTTCCATGAACAGGCCGTGGGCACCGCAGGCCACGGCAGCCCTGGCAAGGGGGGCGATAAACTGTCTTTCCCCGGCCGATGCATTGCCGCTGCCGCCGGGAAGCTGCACACTGTGGGTGGCATCAAAAATTACAGGTATGCCCAATTCCCGTAAAATCTGTATGGATCTGAAATCCACCACAAGGTTATGATACCCGAAACAGGTGCCGCGTTCCGTAATGGCAATGTCCCGGTTCCCTGTGGATCTGGCTTTTTCAACAATATTCCGGCAGTCAGCCGGTGCAAGAAACTGGCCCTTTTTGATGTTCACGGGTTTGCCTGTTCTGCAGGCGGCTAAAATCAGGTCTGTCTGGCGGCATAGAAATGCCGGGATCTGGATGATATCGAGTACTTGGGCTGCTTGTGCAGCCTGGTCAGGCAGGTGGATATCAGAGATGACCGGGATGTTCAGTTCGGTTTTAATCTGTTTTAAGATGTCAAGACCGCGTTCGGGGCCAGGGCCCCTGAATGACTGGATGGAAGTGCGGTTGGCCTTGTCATAGGAGGCTTTGAAAATATAAGGAATACCTAAATCGCCGGTGACCTGTTTCAGGTGTTTTGCAATGCCAAGGCTTGTGTCTAAATCCTCTATAACACAGGGTCCGGCAATTAGAAAAAAAAGATTCGGGTTGTTCCGGGTCAGGTCAAAAAAAAAGTTTGTCATTCGGCATATCCTTAAAAACAAGAAAAAAATAATGATAGACCTAATTATTATTCGTCCGGGTAAATGTCAAGGTGGATCAGGGCAGGGGAAAATTCCTTGATAAGAAAGGCGTTTGCTGATATCTTAATATGATTTTAAATATAGCCGTCTAACTTCTTGAAAAATAAGGTTGTTTGATGAAGAAAACACTGTTCCTGATTATATTTCTGGCAATTGCCGTGCCTGTGGGCTGGGTTCTGTTTTGCAAATATGAGGGAGATGTGCCCAAAGCTGATGTCCGTCTGCCTTCCCCGTATCTGAAACAATCCTATGAAATAAATATGACTGCAACGGATGAGGGAACCGGTTTGCGCCATGTAACCGTTTCCCTGGTGCAGAAAAATAACGAAAAAATTCTTTGGGACAAACCGTATCCCTCCCCTTCCATTCTCTCTTTGTTCAGTGGAAAGAAAACCCTGTCAGACACCTTTGCCGTTCCCGTTGAAACGCGGAAATACGGGATGAGCGACGGTCAGGCCGTTATCCGGATTATTGTAACGGATTATGCCTGGCATAAATGGGGCAAAGGCAACCGTTTTTATGAAGAGCTGCCAGTGGTTATTGATACGGTGCCGCCCCGGCTTGAGGTGTTGACCTCCCAGCATAATGTGTCCAAGGGCGGTGTCGGCCTTGTGATTTACAAACTGGATGAAAAAAATATTCAAACCGGCGTCAGGGTGGGGGAGAATTTTTTCCCGGGATATTCCGGTGTGTTTAATGATCCCATGATGGTCGCAGCCTTCTTTGCCCTGGATCATACCCAGGGTCCTGACACCCGTATTGTCGTGGAAGCCCGGGATCCGGCCGGAAATGAGACCAAGCGGGGATTCTACCACTATATCAAAGACAAGAACTTCAGGTCCGACACCCTGAATATCTCAGACAGTTTTCTGGAAGTCAAAATGCCTGACTTTAACTTGGGACCCAGGGAAGCGCAGTTTCTGACAGAACAAAATCCTTTGCTGGCGAAATTTTTATATATTAACGAGACCCTTCGCCGGCAGAATGTGGAAACCGTACTTAAAGTGCCTTCGGACACCCGGGCCGAATTGATGTGGAAAGGGTGTTTCGGCCGTCTTTCAGGGGCTGCCAACCGGGCCGGATTTGCCGATAAACGCACCTATAAATACAATGGAAAGGTCATCAGCCATTCCACCCATTCAGGTATTGACCTGGCCTCCATAGCCAATGCCTCTGTGGCTGCGGCCAACAATGGGCAGGTCATCATGGCGGAAAATGTCGGCATTTTCGGCAATACCGTCATCATTGACCACGGGCTTGGTCTTGCCAGCCTTTATGCCCATTTAAGCCAGATGAATGTGGCCAAAGGCGACAGGGTTAAAAAGGATGATATCATTGGCCGGACCGGCCTGACCGGGCTTGCCGGAGGCGATCATCTGCATTTTTCCATGATGCTTCACAATGTATTCGTCAATCCCGTGGAATGGTGGGATGCGATCTGGATAAAAAACAACATCACCTCAAAAATCGAGTCTGTTAAAGCTCAGATTCAGTAAACGTATAACCTTTTTCCAAAAAATCAGGACAATGCAAATTATGAGCACCTGTCAGGTGAATAAGACCTATGAAGAGATAAACGCCAAAATTGCGGCTGGACAGGCCGTGGTGGTAACGGCGGAAGAGATTATTGATATCGCAGATAAAGAAGGAATTGTGGAAGCTGCCCGGAAAGTGGATGTGGTCACCACAGGCACCTTTGCGCCCATGTGTTCATCCGGTGCGTTTATAAACATCGGCCAGTCCGCGCCTGTGATCCGGACCACCAAAACCTGGTTCAACAATGTGCCGGCCTATTCGGCCATTGCCGCGGTGGACTGCTATCTCGGGGCCACGGCTGTTTGTGAGGATGATCCCTTAAATAAATACCATCCGGGCGAGTTTAATTACGGGGGCGGGCATGTGATCCAGGATCTTGTGGCCGGCAAACAGGTCCATGTGAGGGCAGAAAGCTATGGCACAGACTGTTATCCCAATCTTAGGATTGAGAAGATGGTCACCTTGAAGGATCTGCCCAATGCGATGCTGTGCAACCCGAGAAACGCATATCAGAATTATAATTGCGCCATCAACCGGTCGGACAAGACAAAGTACACGTACATGGGCACCCTTAAACCCAATGTGGGCAATGCCAGCTATTCCACATCCGGATGTTTGAGTCCCTTGTTCAACGATCCCTATTTGAAAACCATCGGGCTGGGCACACGGATTTTTCTGGGCGGGGCCCAGGGGTACGTGACCTGGACCGGTACCCAGCATAAAAAAGATGTGGACAGAGGCCTTAACGGTGTGCCTTTGGGCGGGGCAGGGACCCTGTCCGTTATCGGGGACCTTAAGCAGATGTCGCCTGAGTGGCTGGTGGGGCTGAGCATCCGCGGTTATGGGGTGTCCCTTGCCGTTGGGCTTGGCATCCCCATTCCCATCTTAAATGAAGAGATCCTTAAATATACCTCAGTGTCTGACAAAGAGATTTTTACCCAGATCATCGACTACGGACATGACTACCCCCGGGGCATTTCCAGGTCCTACGGCCAGGTCAGCTATGCCGAGCTTAAAAGCGGGACCATCACCATCAAGGGCCAGAGTGTTCCCACCGTGCCTTTGTCCAGTATGGTCAAGGCAAG
Source organism: Desulfobacter sp. (assembly GCF_050177295.1). Taxonomy (NCBI): domain Bacteria; kingdom Pseudomonadati; phylum Thermodesulfobacteriota; class Desulfobacteria; order Desulfobacterales; family Desulfobacteraceae; genus Desulfobacter; species Desulfobacter sp. The sequence goes on along the minus strand of NZ_JBFXHE010000005.1, from coordinate 22,723 downwards.
AAAAATTGCCCAGATACTGAAAACTGAAATCCAGCAATCCAGATTCTATATCGGAGTTCCCCAGCATCTGTTCTGACAAGAGACAAGAAACAAGAAACAAGAGGGTGGGCCCGGGTGTTGACAGCCCGGGTTGGTCCATGGCTGTTAGGATAAAGAATTATAAAAATGAGTGAAAAAAAGAAAGGCACCTGGCGGGAGAATATCGAAGCGATTCTCATTGCCGTTGTTATTGCGCTGTTTATCCGTACCTTTATTGTCCAGGCCTTTAAGATACCTTCCGGTTCCATGCTTGAGACGCTTCAGATCGGGGACCAGATCCTTGTTAATAAATTTATTTACGGGGTGAAAATTCCCTTTACCAACGGGAAAACCCTGATCCCGGTGAAGGATCCCCAGCGCAATGACATTGTGGTGTTTAAATATCCGGAAGATCCGTCCAAGGATTACATCAAGCGGGTGATTGCCGTTGCCGGCGACTCCCTTCAGATTGTGAATAAAAAACTGTATGTCAATGACAAACTTGTCACTGACCAGCCCTGGGCCCTTTACAAGGATTCCGGGATTTTGCCGGGCCAGATCACCACCCGGGATAATTTAAGGAAAATCACCGTGCCGGCCAACAAGCTTTTTGTCATGGGAGACAACCGGGACAACAGCCATGACTCGCGGTTCTGGGGATTTGTGGATCTAAGTGAAGTGCGGGGTGAAGCCATGATTATTTACTGGTCCTGGGACAAGGCGCATTTCAGCGCCCGTTTGAACCGGATCGGCACCTTGCTGTTTTAAGGAATGATATATATGCGGTTTGAGAAAAAAGATATTCTGGATATTGATTCCCTGAGCTGTGAGGAAATTACTTATATCCTGGATACGGCCCGGGGGATGAAAGAGATCTCCCAGCGGGCCGTGAAAAAAGTGCCCACCCTTCGGGGCAAAACCATTGTGCTTTTTTTCCAGGAGCCCTCAACCCGGACCAAGATGTCCTTTGAACTGGCGGGCAAGCGTCTTTCCGCAGATACGGTGGCCATATCCAAATCTTCCTCCAGCATTGTCAAGGGGGAAACTTTAAGGGATACGGTCAGGACCCTTGAGGCCATGAAGCCTGATATCATCGTGATGCGGCATTCATGTTCGGGCGCGGCGTGCCAGGTGGCAAAATGGGTACAATGCTCGGTCATCAATGCCGGGGACGGCACCCATGCCCATCCCTCCCAGGCTCTTTTGGACATGATGACCATTCAGGAGGAAAAAGGCGGGTTTGAAGATTTAAAAGTTTCCATTGTGGGGGATGTTTCCCATTCCAGGGTGGCCCGGTCCAATATTATCGGACTGTCCAGAATGGGGGCCAAGGTGACCATCTGTGCCCCCGGGACCATGATCCCTGTGGGTATTGAACAGATGGGCTGCACCGTGGCCCGGGATATGGATACCTGTGTGGCAGATGCGGATGTGGTCATGATGCTCAGGATTCAAAAGGAGCGCCAGGGCAGCCTGCTTTTTCCAAGTGAACGGGAATATTCGACTTTGTATGGGTTGAACCCGGCGCGTCTGGCCATGGCGGCAAAGGACGCCCTGGTCATGCACCCCGGACCGTTGAACCGCGGCGTTGAAATTTCAACCCTGGTGGCAGATGGTAAACAATCCGTAATTCTGGACCAGGTGACCAATGGGGTGGCCCTTCGCATGGCCCTTTTTTATCTGGTGGCAGGAGGCAGTAGAAATGCAGATTCAAATTAAAGGCGTCCGGGTTATTGATCCCGGTCACATTGAGGGGATAAGGGATATCAGCATAAAAGACGGTCTGTTTGAGGCGGTGTCCGAACCGGGGCAAATGCCCGCTGTTGCCAACGATTCAGACGATGTCAAAGTGATTGACGGTCAGGGCCTGATTGCCGTGCCCGGACTCATAGACGTGCATGTTCATTTGCGGGAGCCTGGTCAGGAATACAAGGAGACCCTGGAGACAGGGTTAAAGGCTGCGGCTGCCGGCGGATTCACCGCGGTCTGTTCCATGCCCAATACCCAACCTGTGAATGACAATGCGCAGATTACCTCCTTTATTCTTTCCCAGGCCCAGAAGGCGAATGCGGCCAGGGTCTACCCGGTGGGGGCAATTTCCAGAAATCTTGAAGGCCAGAAACTCAACGACATTGCAGATATGAAAAAAGCCGGGATCTGGGCCGTGACTGATGACGGCATGCCTGTCACCGATTCCCAGCTCATGAGACGGACCCTGGAATACTGTAAATCCCTGGATATTCCTGTGCTTGTTCATGCCGAAGACCAGCGTCTTGCCGACGGCGGCTCCATGAACGAGGGGCTGCCGGCCACGGTCATGGGGTTAAAAGGAATTCCCAATGCTGCGGAATCCGTCATGGTCATGCGTGATATTGCCCTGGCTGAACTGACGGGCGCCAGGATTCATTTCTGCCACATGAGTACGGCCCAGTCCATTGAAGCCATCCGGGCGGCCAAGGCAAAGGGGCTGCGGGTCACCTGCGAAACCGCCCCCCATTATTTCACCCTCACGGATGCGGATGTCCCGCCCTATGACACCCATTTTAAGATGAATCCGCCTTTGCGCAGTGAAGAGGACCGCCAGGCCATTATTGAGGGGCTTTGTGACGGCACCATTGACATGATTGCCACAGACCATGCCCCCCATGCCGAGGATGAAAAACAGGTGGAATTTGACCTTGCCGCCTTCGGTATTGTGGGGCTTGAAACCGCGCTGGCCTTAAGCCTGGATCTTGTGGTCCGGGGTCATTTGACCCTGGTGCAGCTGGTGGAAAAAATGGCCAAGGCCCCGGCAGATCTTATAGGAATCAATAACAGCATTGCGCCGGGCAACCCGGCGGATCTCACCCTTATTGATTTGGATGCCGGCTGGACCGTGGACCCTGATGCGTTTGTGAGCAAAGGACGCAACACGCCTTTTGCCGGCCGCAGACTTAAGGGGGCCGCTGCTTTGACCATTGTTGGCGGCCGGATTGTTTACACCAGGGATTAGCTTGGGATAGACCCCATGGCAGACGCACACAGCATTCTGGTGGTCGATGATGACTTAAGTATGCGCCAGTTTCTGGAGATGCTTCTGTCCAAAAGAGGGTATAAGGTCAATCTTGCCAAAAGCGGCAAGCAGGCCCTGGGCAGTATCAAGCAGAAAAAATACGATCTGGTGCTCACCGATATCCGCCTGGGAGATATTACAGGCCTGGATGTGCTGCGGGCCGTAAAAAAAGAACACCCGGACACTGTGGTGATCATGATTTCCGCCTACGCCACAACTGA
>NZ_JBFXHE010000005.1:0-19332 GCF_050177295.1 Desulfobacter sp. | reverse complement strand
AAAAATACGATCTGGTGCTCACCGATATCCGCCTGGGAGATATTACAGGCCTGGATGTGCTGCGGGCCGTAAAAAAAGAACACCCGGACACTGTGGTGATCATGATTTCCGCCTACGCCACAACTGAGCTTACGCCCGGGCCATCCACGATAATTCCGGGCGCAAGGACAGGCCCTTTGTGGTGGTCAACTGCGGCGGAATCCCGGATACGCTGATGGAAAGCGAATTTTTCGGCCATGTCAAAGGGGCATTTACAGGGGCCGTGGCAGACAAGCCGGGATTGTTTGAGGCTGCCAATACCGGTACGATTTTTCTTGATGAAATCGGCGAACTGTCCACCTTTCTGCAGGTAAAGCTGTTGCGGGCCGTTCAGGAAACCCGGTTCAAGCCCGTGGGCGGTACCCGGGAAATTGACGTGAATGTCCGTATCATTTCCGCCACCAACAAAAAACTTGAACAGGAAGTCATTGACGGCAATTTCAGGGAAGACCTCTTTTTCAGGCTTAACGTGATACCCATCAAGGTGCCGCCGCTGCGGAACAGACGGGGGGATATTGAACTCCTTGCGGCCCATTTTGTTGAAAAGTATTCAGCAAAGCTTGGCAAGGATATTGCCAAGCTGTCTTCCTATGCTATTGATTTTTTGAACAACTACTCCTTTCCGGGAAATGTCCGGGAACTTGAGAACCTGATTGAACGGTCGGTTGCCCTCTCCTCAACCAATATCATCCTGCCCGAAAGCCTGACCATTTCATCTTATAAACGAAGACGGTGGATTGAGGGGATTAAGGGAGAACGGTACGATATAGAAGATGTTGCTTCGGGTGTGGACCTGGATAAAATCATGGTGGGCATAGAGGGCGCCTATATCAAAAAAGCCATGGAAACCGCCCGGGGCAATAAAAGTAAAGCTGCAGAGCTTTTAAATCTTTCTTTAAGATCTTTCAGATACCGCCTTGATAAAATTGAGCCCGGAGATGATGCCATTGACGAAAAAGCGGCTGATTGACATTTTTTGTCAGACAGGTCCTTATTTTTGTTGAATTTACCCAAAAAACATTGAGTGCTTTTACGTGGAATCTTAAATTTTCTTGCTAAAACGTTTTTATTTCAATATATTAACGATTAAATAATTTGATTCCGTGTTTTGGCACTGCTGTTGCAGATAGCGTTTCCATTCGTTGAAAAATTTTGTCACACCATTAAACCTTAAAAAAAAGGAGCTTTTAAAATGACAAAGTGTATCAAAAACAACCAGAAAGGTTTCACCCTGATCGAACTGATGATTGTTGTGGCGATTATCGGTATTTTGGCTGCCATTGCTATTCCCAATTATCTGACTTATCAGCTTAAAGCCAAGACCGCAGAAGCTAAGACCAATATGGGGGCCATAAGAACCGCATTGGAAGCTTATAATGCTGAGGCTGACCTCTACCAGGCCTGCGTTTCAAGCCCTGATGCTAACCCCGGTAAGGCAAAAAGGGCTTGGTCAGATGCAGGCGGGTTTGGCTCAATAGGTTTTAACCCGGCAGGTGAGGTTTATTACACTTATTCTGTTTCCGCAGGTGCATCAGATTATACGGTTACTGCGATAGGCGATCTTGATGGTGACACTGCGAACGCCACTTTTACCGTGGATCAGGCTGGTTCAGAGACCAACCCTGCTACTGGTGTTTTTTAATTCTTAATTTTATAATTCGTAGAATTCGGGAAACACGATACTTAATTATCAAATAAAATCATGATCCGAAAATTAAAAAGAGGGGTTCTTTGGGGCCTCTCTTTTTTTTTTGTGTTTGCCCGAAATTCCTTAATTCTGGGGCGTCATGCATAATTATTGACAATTTTAAACGAATTTGCCATAGAAATCACTATGCCAAGATTAGCAAAAGTTGCGGCCCCGGGGGATCCCCACCATATCACACAACGGGGGAACCGAAGGCAGCAGACATTTTTTTCTGATTATAACGGATTAGTTAAGTTAGGCATTGACTATAACAAATTTTACGCATAAAATATACGTAAATTAATGGGGGGGAAATAATGAAGACGGCCAGTGTGGGGGAAATCCAGAAAAATTTTTCACAGGTGCTTCAGCGAATCAAAGCCGGAGAAGAAGTCCTTGTAACAAAACATGGAAAGGTTGTGGGGAAATTTATAGCAGCAGGGCCTCAGAACCGGATCAACTGGCCCGATTTCATGAAAGACGCCGTCATTGTAAAAGGTAAGCCCATAAGTAATATCATTATCGAAGACAGGGACGAAAGATTCCAATGATTTACTGGGATACCAGTGTTATCATTAAACTTTACGTCAGGGAAATGGGTTCGGAACTGATCGCAAAAAAGGCAAAAAAATTTGACCTGTCGATTCCGCTCACCCTCTTTCACGAAGTTGAGATCACAAATGCCTTGCAGTTGAAAAGGTTCAGAAATGAAATAGCAGCGGAGCAAGTCAAAAAAATTATCTCACTCTTACGGCAGCATGAAGAAAATTTTATTTATCACCGACCGGTTGTGGACTGGGGAGATGTATTCCGCAAGACCATTGATCTGTCCCAAGCTTTTTCAGGCAAAATCGGATCACGATCTTTAGATATTCTTCATGTAGCTTCGGCCTGTATTTTGAACGCCGATTCTTTTTTTTCAAATGATGCCCGCCAGTTGTCACTTGCTGCTTCAGCCGGTCTTTCCACCATTGGCGTAGAACATTAGAAATTTAAACTGGAGAAATAACCATGAACCCGCAGATGCAAGAAAAAAAACGGATGAGCCCGGAAGAATACCTTGCATTTGAAAAAACTTCAGAGATCAAGCATGAGTTTTTTGATGGCGAGATGTCTGCCATGACCGGGGCTAGTTTAAATCACAATCGGATCAGTAGAAACATAGAACGGGAATTGGGAGTGCTGCTAAAGGGATCTTCATGTGAAAATCTATCCAGTGACATGCGGGTTAAAATCCAGGCAAAGGAACAATATACTTATCCTGATATTGTCATTGCCTGCGACGATATCCTTTTGGAAGAAATTAATGGGGTTGAGACTCTGCTTAATCCGATCGTTATTATTGAAATTCTTTCGGACTCAACTGAAGCATATGACCGGGGGAAGAAGTTTTCCCGTTACCGGCTCATTTCTTCGCTTCAGGAGTATATCCTGGTCTCCCAGAACCATTGCCAGGTTGAAAAATTTCTTCGTGGCGATGATAGCTGGAGATACTTCTCCTATGAGGACATGAAGCAGAACGTTACGATTGATTCTGTTGATGCTGAGCTGCTGTTATCAGATATATACTACCGGGTTGAGTTTGACGTTGCCGGGGGATAGGTTTTGTTGACATTTATCGGAACGGAAGAGTCCTGCCGAAAGTTTACGGTGATTTTGTATCGTGCCGCCTGAATTTAAAAAAATGATTTTTCTTGTTCTCCTGATCCCGATTCTTTTTTATTCGATTGAGACTCTGGATGAAAAATATCCTGTCAGGGAGGTGGAATCCTTTTTGTACCTGCCGTCCGGGACATTTCTAAAAGGGGCTGCTCTGGGGTATGATGAGATGCTGGGGGACCTGCTCTGGATCAGGGCTATCGGATACTTTGGCGGGCATGTCAGAACCGACCGGAATTATACGTGGCTGGCCCGTCTGCTGGATGTAGTCACCACCCTTGATCCCTTGTATCAATACCCCTATGAATTTGGTGGAGTGATTCTGGCCGCTGAAGCAGGGGATGTGGACCAAAGTATTGCCCTGCTCAAAAAAGGGATGGAAAATGTCTCTGTTGATGATCCCAGGTACTGGTATTTTCCTTTTTTCCTTGCCTATGATTACATGTACCACAAAAATGATTACCTGACTGCGGCCCATTATCTGGAACAAGCCGCAAAGTTTCCCAGAAGTCCGTCTTATCTGCCCCAGCTGGTGGCACGGCTTTATGCCAATGCCGATTCTCCGGAAGTGGCCGTTACTTTCTTACAGGAGATGATAAAATCCACGGAAAAACAGGATCTGAAAGACCGTTTGAAGGAACGGCTTCATCAGGTGATCCATCGGGCCAATATGAAGATTCTGAAACAGGGCCTTGATGCATTTTACTTCAAGTTTCAGAACTATCCGGCATCCATAGAAGAACTGGTTGCCGCAGGTATTCTTTCCGGCATGCCTGTTGATCCCAGGGGCGGGACCTATTATATTTCCAGAGATGGCCGGACAATTGAGAACACAATACCTGAAGAAGATTTGAGCGTCCATGTCAAGAAAAAAGAACGGCCCCGGGCAGATGACTTGCCCTTGCCTATGCGGGTACCGGAAGAAAACTGAAAAGGAAGATACCTGTGACCGATTCAATTGCCATTGATATTAAGGGATTAACCAAAAGTTTTTCCAACGGCTGGCTGGGGAGAAAACAGGTGCTCGGGGATTTGAATTTTCAGATCCTGGACAATGAAGTGTTTGGATACTTGGGCGGTAACGGGGCTGGCAAGACCACTACATTCAAGTTGATGCTGGGTTTGATCCGGCCGGACAAAGGGGATATCTTTTTTTGGGGGTGTCCGGCAAAGGATAAAATCAGCCGGGCCATGATCGGATATTTGCCGGAACAACCCTATTTTTACGCCTATCTTACGGGTGCAGAGGCCCTTGATTTTTATGCCAGCCTGTTTGGTATGACAGGCGCTGAACGCAAAAAAAGGGTGGGCTATTTGCTGGATCTTGTGGGAGTGGCCCATGCCAGGGATACCCAGCTGAGAAAGTTCTCCCGGGGTATGCTCCAGCGTATTGGTATTGCCCAGGCCCTGGTCAATGATCCCAAACTGCTGATTCTGGATGAGCCCATGTCAGGCCTGGATCCCATGGGCCGTAAAGCCATGCGTGACATTATCCTTTCCTGCCGGGACCAGGGTAAAACCATTATTTTTTCCTCTCATATCATCTCGGATGTGGAGATGATATGCGACCGGGCAGGCATCCTTGCCAACGGGGAACTTAAAAGTGTCATCAGCATGGACGATGCCATGTCGTCTAAAGACTCAACCTGGGAAATTACCTGTCAGGGGGGGCGCTTGGACCTGTCAGGCATTGAGGGGCAAAGTCGCATTAAACAGGTGATTCGGGGAACCCGGCATATTGTTTCAACCGGTGATAAGGATACGGCGGACAGGATTATGGAAACGATCAAAAATCAGAAACTCACGCTTGTTTCCTTTTCCACGGTACGAAAAAGCATCGAAGATATTTATCTGGCAAACACAGGACAAAATGCTGCATCAGCAGGGAGTAAACAGGGATAAATCTATGAATAAGGTGCTGGCCGTAGGCCTTAATACATTTAAAGAGTCTATCCGGGATAAGATTTTCTACAGTCTTTTATTTTTTGCTGCAATTTTAATCTTATTTTCCATTGTATTAGGCAAGCTGACCATCGGAGATCCCATGAAAATTATCAAGGACTTCGGCCTTGGCGCCATATCCATCGGCGGTACGCTGATCGCCCTTTTTGTGGGCATCGGCATGGTGTACAAGGAGATGGAAAAGCGCACCATTTACATTATTCTTTCCAAGCCGTTGGCCCGGTGGCAGTTTTTCATGGGCAAATATTTAGGACTCAGCCTGACCATTCTGGTGGAAGTTGCGGTGATGACTATCTTGTTGTTTTCCCTTTGTTTTGCCTATGAACAAACCCTGCCATGGATACTTTTAACGGCCATTGTGCCCATTTACATTGAAATATTGATAATTCTGGCCTTTGCCGTTTTTTTTTCCGCCTTTTCAAGCCCGTTTTTAAGCGGCATGTTTACTCTGGCCATTTTTATCATCGGGCATTTCACCCAGGATTTAAGACTGCTTGCCCAGGCGTCCCAAGACACTGTGTTTAAGGCCCTGGCAGACGGGGCCTATTATATCCTGCCCAACCTTGAGCGTTTAAACTACAAGACCCGGGTGGTGCATGGTCTGGCCATCCCGGGTCAGGAACTTGGGTTAAGTTTTGTTTATGCGGTCTGTTACGCGGCCCTGATTCTGACGGCTGCCGTGCTTATTTTTGAACGGCGGGATATCCCATAAACCCTGCCTGGATTTTTTGATTCTGAATTTTCATGCGCCAGCACTGAAATTGCGGTCCTAAAAAATCATGCCTTGCAATCATCTGCGCTATGGTTTAATTTTTGGACCATCATTGGGGTTTCTATATAGACTATTAGCCGGGCGGCCTGCTGCCGCCTTTTTTAAAAAAACCTGGAACATAGAATGAACACCGATCCGCAATTTTCAGTCCTGTCCACATGCCAACGCATCGTGGTCAAAGTGGGCTCAGGGGTGCTGACCCGGAAAAACAGCCTCAACATTGACGTTATCAACAGCATCGCAAGGCAGATCAGCGTACTCCATGACCGGGGCAAAGAGGTGATCCTTGTCTCTTCCGGGGCCATGGCTGCGGGCGTTAAAAAAATCGGTCTAAAAGAGAGGCCGTCGGAAACCCCCAAACGCCAGGCGGTTTCCGCCATTGGCCAGGCTGATCTGATCCGTGAATGGGAAAAGGCCATGGAACACTGCGGACGGAAAGTGGCCCAGATTCTTCTGACCCGGGGCGACCTGTGTGACCGGGTCCGGTATCTGAATGCCAGAAACACCCTGAATACGCTTCTGGAATGGAAGGTGGTGCCCGTTATCAATGAAAATGATACTGTAGCGGTAAAATCCCTTCAATTCGGGGACAATGACAACATGGGTGCCATGATCACCATGCTGCTCGGCGCGGATCTCATGATCAATCTCACGGATATCGGCGGTCTGTACAACAAAGATCCCCGGATCCATGACGATGCACAGCTTATCAGGCAGGTAACAGCCATGGGCAGTGATATTGAGGCCATGGCCGGAGAAATTGCAGGACCGTTGGGCACAGGGGGCATGGGCACCAAAATAAGCGCCGCCAGAAAGCTGACGTCGGCAGGCATTCCCATGATCATTGCCTGCGGCCTGGAACAGGATATCCTGATCAAAATTGCGGACAACAACTATACCGGCACCTATTTTGTTCCCAATGGCCAGAAGGCCTCATCCAGGAAAAACTGGATCGGCCTGACTTTGCAGGCCAAGGGAAGGATTACCATCGACAAAGGAGCCCAGAAAGCCGTGGTGGAACAGGGCAAAAGCCTTTTGCCCTCAGGCGTCACCCGGGTGGAAGACAATTTTGACGTAGGCGATCCCGTGGAATTCATTACAGAGGACAAAGTGGTCCTGGGCATGGGCCTTGTCAATTACAATGCCTCGGATATATTAAAAATCATGGGCTGCAAGACCAGCCAGATCAAGGAACGCCTGGGGTTCAGGTCCTATGACGAGGTAATTCACAGGAATAATCTGATGATCACCGCGTACCCGGATGATGTGCGACTATAAAACGTAAAGGAGAACCATTCTATGTCTTTGGAAAATCAGATCATTGAAATTGCCAAACAGGCCAGGACAGCCGCCCGGATTATGGCGGCTCTGCCTGCGGAACAGAAAAACAGAGCCCTTTTTGCCATTGCCCGGCAGTTGGAAAAGGATAAAGACGTCATCCAGGCGGAAAATGCAAAGGATCTAGCAGGGGCCCGGGAAAACGGGTTGTCCGATGCCATGATCGACCGGCTGACCATTACGGATAAGGTATTGGCCGGGATGGTTGAAGGCCTGGAATATGTGGCAGGCCTGGAAGATCCCGTGGGCACCCTGTCGGATTCCTCCATCCGGCCCAATGGTCTTGAAATTGCCAGGATGCGCATTCCTCTGGGGGTTATCGGCATTATCTACGAATCAAGGCCCAATGTTACCGTGGATGCGGCAGGGCTGTGCCTGAAGGCCGGCAATGCCGTGATCCTGAGGGGCGGTTCCGAAGCCATTTACTCCAACCAGGCCCTGGCCCGGGCCATTGAACAGGGTATTTCCACACAAGGTCTGCCGGCCGGTGCGGTCCAGGTGATCCCCACACCGGACCGGGCTGCCGTGGATATCATGCTCAAACAGGAAGAATATATCGACCTGATCATTCCCCGGGGCGGGGAAGGCCTGATCCGCCATGTGGTCGCAGCCTCCAGCATCCCTGTACTCAAACATTACAAAGGGGTGTGCCACGCCTACGTGGATGATCTGGCAGACCTGGACATGGGCGTCAACATCGTACTCAATGCCAAGGCCCAGCGGCCCGGGGTATGCAATGCCCTGGAAACCCTGCTGGTTCATGAAGGTGTGGCCCAAAAATTTCTGCCCATGGCCCACAAGGCCCTGGCCGGCGTCACCCTTAAGGGGTGCCCGAAAACCTGCGCAATACTGCCGGATGCACTCCCCGCCACCGAAGCGGACTGGCCCATGGAGTACCTGGATCTGATTCTGGCCGTTAAGGTGGTAAAGGATATGGATGATGCCATGGCCCATATCGCGGCCTACGGGTCCAACCACACCGAAGCGATCATCACAACGGATTTGAACCGGTCCCGGCGTTTTATCCGGGAGGTGGACGCATCCCTTGTCATTGTCAATGCATCCACCCGGTTCAATGACGGGGGGCAGCTGGGCCTGGGCGCTGAGATCGGCATCTCCACCTCAAAGCTGCATGCTTACGGTCCCATGGGCATCAAAGAGTTGACCACCACAAAATTTGTGGCCTGGGGGAACGGGCAGGTCAGAACCTGATGAGCACCGCTTCAATATAAATCACTGTATGCGGCAAAGTCAGACATGTAAAGGTCAGGCATAGGCGCCATAAAGCAACTCCGCCACACTTTCATCAAATAAATCCTTTTTCTGCACCCGGTCAAAGGTGCCGAGCAGGTCTGGGATGCGGACCCGGCGTTTATCATTGCCTTGAAAATCCCGAATGATCTGTCCTTTGTGCATCATCACAATACGGTCCGGGAGATCCACTGCCTGCTGCATGGAATGGGTCACCATGAGGGCTGTAAGTTTATCCTGTTTGATGATGTCCCTGGTCAGTTCAGCCACCTTTGCCGCACTCTTGGGATCCAGGGCAGCCGTATGTTCATCCAGAAGCAGCAGCTCCGGCTTTCGCCAGGTCGCCATGAGTAAGGTGAGCGCCTGGCGCTGTCCGCCGGAGAGGGTGCCAATGGGATTATCCAGACGGTCCTCAAGACCCATTTTCAAGGAACAGACCCGGTCGGCGACCTCTTCCCGCAGGCTCCGGGTCACTGCTGTTCTCAATGAACGCCGTTGCCCCCGATGTATGGCCAGAACAACATTTTCTGCAATGGACATCTCTGCCGCTGTTCCGGCAAAGGGGTTCTGAAATACCCGGCCGATGAGTTTTGCCCGTTTATATTCCGGCCAGCCGGTGATGTCCGAACCGGCCAGCCGGATCTGTCCTGCATCCAATCCAAAGGTGCCGGCCACTGCATTCAGTAAGGTGCTCTTCCCCGACCCATTGGTGCCGATAACGGCTGTAAATGTTTCTTTCTCCAGGGTTAGATTCACATTTTTCAGGGCGTTGACCTCATTGGGCGTGTTGGGGAAAAATGTTTTGGAAATATGTGTGATCTCAAGCATGGCCTTTTCCTCTCTGAAAATTTCCTGACAGTTTTCGGAACAACCGGGGAGCCACAAGGGCCATAAAAACAAAGAGGGCTGTCACCAGTTTCAGATCATTGGGATTCAGGCCCCAGCGGAGCGCAATGGCGATGAGCAACCGGAAAAGAATCGTTCCCAGGACCACTGCAATGATTTGAAGACCCAGGCTGTTTTTGCCGATAAGCGCTTCACCCAAGATAATGGAGGCCAATCCCCACACCATCATGCCAATACCCATCTGCACATCGGCAAATCCCTGATACTGGGCCAGCAAAGATCCGGAGAGCCCGACCAGACCGTTTCCCAGAGCCAGCCCAAAGACGATCATGCCATGATGATCCACACCCTGGGCCCGGATCATCTGGTCGTTAATGCCGGCTGCCCTCAGTGCCGTACCAAAGTGAGATAATAAGAAGCGGTATAGTAAAAATCCCACAATCACCGTGATAAGGGTCATCATGATCAGCACAGCCGCATCAATCAGGGAAACCTGCCACCCCATCACATTTATCCTGTCAGCATTGTTGAAAAGTTTGAGTAACAGGTCCCTCATACCATCGGAAAAGCTGTTCGCATCCAGCATGGGGATATTACTGCGGCCCATGATTCTCAGATTAACGGAATAGAGGGCCGTCATCATCAAGATTCCGGACAGAATTTTCTGGATTTTGAACCGGGTATGCAGAACGCCTGTGACGGAGCCGGCCAGGGCACCGGCCAAAAATGCCATGAGAGCCGCCAGCCATGGGGACCAGCCCTGGGTGATCAGAACGGCCGTGATGGCGGCTCCCAGTGTAATACTGCCATCCACCGTGATATCTGTAAAACGTATCATGCGAAAGGAGATCAACATCCCCAACGACAACAGGCTGAGGATCAATCCCATGGTAAATGCACCGAAAACCAGACTCATGCGTCCACCTCCTCATCATTGACCGGGGAGAACCAGCAGGCTCCCCGCACAAGGGCGCTCTCTCCAAGCCCTATGACCGGCCGGCTGTCATTTACCAGATGCAGAACAGCCAGCGGAGAGGGGCCGTTAAAAAATCGGCCAAGGGTTTCAAACAGGTCGATACGGCCATTCTGGAGGACCTGGTGGGGAAAGACCGCGGCATGCAAATGGGCAGCATATTCGCTATCAGGCTCCATGGGAAAAAGCAACTGCCCGTCATTGACAGATCCTCTGGAAACCACACCCAGAATGACAGCCTGATGGCGGGCATATGCCCTTTCCCCGCTGAAGTTCAACCACGCTTTGATCTGTGGATAAGAGATGATACTGTCCGCCTTCAACTCCCCCGGAGATTTGATCAGAGAAGCCCCCACCAACCCTTCCACTTCTCCGATCAGTACCAGTCCCGCCTTTGTCATCTGCTTTTCTGCCATTATTGTTTCCACGATTTGACTGAGTGTGAAAAATCTTCTCTCATCAGTGGGCGAAAACCGCATCAGATCTGTCATTTCCCCTTCAAGGATCAGGGCTTGGATACATTGCATGGTTGGGATAAAAGCCTGTTCCGCAATCAGATAATCCGGCCGGCTTTCCTCTGCAGGGTGCTGATACACCACATGGCCGGCGGCTGCCAAAAACTCCCCAAACTGTTTTCCGCTGTCGCCACTATCCATTCCAGGGCTTCCGATTCCCAGCGAAAATAGATTGTTAACACATTTGACGGGTTTAACACCGGAACGATCCACCTGTTTCCAGGGACGCCAGGCATTGTGAATGGAGAGGCGTTGTCCCTTACCGGAACCCAGACTGAAATGTTCATAGTTTTTTTGCATTGAGGGAATGGCTTCCCGGGGGATATCCCCAGGCAATTCAGTGATCAGCCAGCCCCCGAAACCCGATGTGGTCAGGGTCTGAGTCACAAATTCCGTGGCATTGTAAATAAAAAAGCGACCTCCCACTTTGTTAACGGACTTGAAAATCAACAAAAGGACCCGGATCCCGGCGGAACTTAAAAAGACCATTTTTGATGCGCCAATGATCAGGTGATGATGCCCTTCCCTGACGAAATTCATAACCGTATCGGTAAAATGTTCGGACCAGTTTGCATCCAGCTTTCCCTCGGCCTCTATCAATAAATACTCCCCCCGGGTTTTGTGGTGTATCTGCATTAGTTTTTTTCCTTTGGCAAGCTGAATGGGATTGCCTCTTTTTGGAAATAATCCGGTATGATCAGTTCATATTCCTTCATCAGTTCATAATTCACAATCAATTTTTCCGAGCTGGTATTGTTAAAGGGAATGGTGGCCGGGTCTTCTCCATTCAAGACACGGATCGCTTTTTCCGCAGCCTCTATACCTGCATCGTAATAATCCCGCGTAATTCCCATGGCCGCTCCATATTTCATCTGCTGGCTGTCAAAGACGTAAATCGGAATCTTTTTTTCCCTGGCCCTTTGTGCGATGAAAGCAAATCCCGGACGGGTCAAATTGTCCACCACCTGGGCAACGATATCAATATTTTTGCTGCAAAGCTGTGTGGCTGCCTGGGCAACTTCCGCGCTGGAGGTCACCGGAATCGCCAGGAGCTTAAGCCCGATTTTTTCCAGCTCCTCCTGGAACCAGTCTTTGTAGAGGATGCTGTTGATCTCTCCCGGTGTAAAAAGTGTCCCCACAATCCTTGCTTCAGGATGTGTTTCGTGAATGATCCGGGCCATCCCGTCAAAGGCACTGCGTGTGGTGATACCTGTCACATTGGGAAGATGGTCTTTTTCCGTTTTCCCGGCTCCTGCTTTGACACCGTCCCCCACACCGGTAAATACAATGTTGACATCAGCCCCCACCAGCCGCAAGGCCGCCTGCAATGCCGGCGTTGATACCACCATGAGGAGGTCTGGTTGTTCTGCTTTAATCGTGGTCATAATGCTGGATAAGGTGCTCATATCACCCTGGGCATTGTATGCTTTCAAATTGTAATCCATCTTTTCACTGAAGCCGGCATTCTGCAACCCGTCGATAAAACCGTCCCGGCACGATTCTGCAAATTCAGTTTCACTGTAGAGCACGATGCTCAGGTCCCAGACCTTTTTTCCCCCGTCATTTCCATGGTTCATAGCCTTATTGGCCGGGTCTTTTGTGAATTTTTGCTGTTGATTTTTAAGATGCGTTTTTAAATTTTCCGTCAGGCGGTATTTCCCATTAAAAGAAGCCATCACATCCCCATTGATCTGCAGCAGCTCAGGCACAACATTTTCGATCCGGATGGTGGAGGGGTCTTTACCCCTTAAAATATCTATGGCCATGTCTGCTGTGAGTTGGCCCACCGTAAAATAATTTGCCCCCACTCCGAAGAGCGCGCCTTTTTTCGTATCAAAAGGGTCATTGGTAAAGACAGGAATGTCTGCCTGCTTGCCGATACTGACCAAAAGGTTGATGGCGGATGTTGCCACGGTGTCCCCCCCGACCCAGATCGCTTCAACCCCTCTTGCCAGAAGGCTTCTGGCAGCCTCCGACACCTCCGAGGTATTGTTGGCGACGGCTTCTACCAGTGTAATCCCCAGTGCGGTGCAGATTTCCCGTGCCTTAACCATGCACGCTTCACTGCAATATTCACCGGAATTCCAGACCACTCCTATTTTTTTGAGATTGGGATTCATCTCCTTGGCTGTTTTAAAGGCGGATTCCACAGGCTGAAAGCTCCCGATTCCCACGAGATAAGGGGGATGCATATCCTCCCCGGGTCCCAGAATGCCAACCCCTGACCCATAGGGATCTGTCACAGCGCCGAATACATGCATTTTTTTTGTATTCGCATTGGCCTTGGAAAAATTTTGTAATGCCAATGTACTGGAGGTGATCACAATATCTGCCGGTGAATTTACAATTTCACGAACAATAGTGTTGGCTGTGGGGATATCTCCCTGGGGATTATAGATTTTGACATTTGAGCGGTCCGGCGCCAGCATCCCTTCGGAGGCCAGACGATCCATCACCCCTGCCACATGATTGTCAAGCAATGGGGTGGACGTGATCTGAAATATTGCAATCTGTGAATACGTCTTTTTTTCTTTTTTTCCATTGGTCCGTTGTCCCCAGTCTGACGCCAACAGCAGAAGGCTTGCCGCAACAATCAGAGTTATTATCAGCCACAATTCTTTCAGTGCTTTCATAGGGCCTCCTCAAAATTTGGAACTTTTTATTCTTATTACACATGATAAGGTTTCGTTTCGGCTGATTATAACAGATTTTGGGGACAGGGTTGGAGAGCGATGAAATAAACTGGAAAAATTTATTTTCTGAGTTATGCGGGAACCACCTCAAGCCAGTATCCATCCGGGTCATTGATAAAATAAATGCCCATCTCCTTGTTCTCATAGCAGATACACCCCATCTTCTCATGCAGGGCATGGGCTGCATCGAAATCATCTGTTTTGAATGCAATGTGAAATTCTTCATCACCGAGATTATAAGGCGTTTCCCTGTCTTTGAGCCAGGTCAGTTCCAGTTTGTTGGCAGACTGATTGTCCGTTAAAAATACGATAATATAGGATCCGTCTGTGGCCGTTTTTCTTTTCAGCTCTCTAAGGCCTAATGCTTTTTCATAAAAAGCCATACTTTTTTCCAGGTTCAGTACGTTGATATTAAAGTGATCAAGTGTAAATCCCATGTTTTTTTGCTCCCAAATTAAAAAAGTTCATTGTTTTGTTTTAAACTCCTGCGCTGCACAAATCTGTCAGCCGTGTATATTTTTTACAGCGGCTGAAATCAGTGTTATAGATTCACCATAGGGTGGTCTTTGCGCAGGGTCAAGAAAAAAAGCGTTGTCTTTCCTATGGCCATAGGGTAGTTTAGATCATTCATATTCGTATACAAGATCTCAGTGAGGTTCGATCTTGTAAGATATTGGCAGGTATGATTCATTCAAAATTGAGATCAGGCTGCCGGACCTTTGCAATACCGGGCCGGTGCTGATATACTTTGAGCCCATGAATATTGAATTTTGTGCCGACTTTTCTTTTTCAAAGGGTTTTGCCCTGA
The DNA here is from genome assembly GCF_050177295.1 of Desulfobacter sp. Taxonomy (NCBI): domain Bacteria; kingdom Pseudomonadati; phylum Thermodesulfobacteriota; class Desulfobacteria; order Desulfobacterales; family Desulfobacteraceae; genus Desulfobacter; species Desulfobacter sp. The sequence continues at coordinate 4,789 of NZ_JBFXHE010000005.1, read as the reverse complement.
TGCCGGTTATTCTGGTTCTGGCTGTCATGCTGTTGACCCCGGCCCCGGGCCGGACCGCACAAGTTTATTCCCATTCAGAGCTTGCCCGTTTCCAGAGCCGAATTGTAGATTATAGCTCCCGGATTAATCCGCGATTTAAAAAAAGGGTGCGCTCCAGTACAAGACTGATCATTGTGCATACCTCTGAGCTGGAACTTGAAAAAACTTTAAGGGTGGTTTCCAGGGGCAAGTCGTTTAAAAACGGACGCAGCACGCCCGGCGGGCACGCCAATTATGTGGTTGCCAGGAACGGAACGGTTTACCGGATTCTGGATAAAAAATATCGGGCTGACCATGCCGGCCTGTCCATGTGGAACGGGGTGTCCAATGTCAGTGATATCTCTGTGGGTATTGAATTTGTGGGATACCATGATGCTCTCCTGACCGACAGCCAGTACAGGTCTGCGGGGCTGATGCTCTTTATGCTTAAACGTGACTATGGCCTGCAGGATAAGGATATTCTGACCCACAGCCAGATTGCATACGGCAAACCCAATCCATGGTTTCCCAAAAATCACAGGGGACGTAAACGGTGTGCGAAGAATTTTGACAGGGCCAGGGCAGGGCTCGGGCCGACCTGGCCTTACGATCCTGATGTCAGGGCGGGTCTCCTTTCACCGGATCCCATGCTGGCCCAGGTTTTTTATCCTGGTCCCGGTGCTGTTGTTTATACCTGGAAAAAGGCACCCCAAGCACTGGAATCCGATGTCATTTCAAAACTGAATTCTGCCTGGTCCATTGCCGGTGAAGAGTATGATGCCCCCACCACGGCCTACATTCTGCCCGGCGGCAAAATCCTGGCCGGAGACAGGATCGCCTCGCGTTTAGGCTGGGACCGTTTGCCCGTGGGCACAAAGGTGCTGCTCAACCAGAAGACGGAACAGGTCCGTGAGCAGGCGAAAAGCATCATAAAAACCATTTCCGGGCGGGTGACAGCCTACTCCCATGCCGGCGGGGCTTATCATGCGCCTTCCACCATTTATTTTCTTCCTTCTGGCCGGATTTTGACGGGACGTGCGATTTCGGACCGGGATGATCTGCCGATAGGCACCCGTCTGGTGGTGGGGTATAAAGGCCCCTTTGACGTGACAAAGAATAGGACCGCCTACAAGATAGCCGGTGCAAAGTATAAAGCCCCGGGAACCATTTACCATATTCCGGGCCGGGGTCCGGTCCAGGGCGACAGGATTTCAGATTTCAGCGATCTGCCTAAAGGAACAGGTATTTATCTGCCAATTAATCTTTAGAACCGCAATTTCTGCTCAATTCATTGCATGGGATAGTATAACCGAGAGCGAAACAGATTATATACAAGTGCAATTTGGGGGAAAAACCCAGCATCGCAACATATTGGGTTGATTTCGTAAAAAAGTCAAAAAAAATCAGGGATTCCCCGATTGATTTGCCTTATCTGCCGTTGATATTATGTCTCGCATGTGTGAAAGAGGGAAAAAATGCAAAGAAATAATCAATTTCCTCTAAATAATACCTTTTTATGATTGACGCAGGGAGGAAGGCAAATGATTGAAGCAACTGAAATCCAGGCACAAGGTGATATCTTTGATTTTCTAAGGATCATTGACCATGAAGCGTTAGGACTTATAAAGCCTGACGAGATCGGCTCAGGTTCTAACTTCAGCTTACATTCCAGTCATCAGTTAGATTCCGTTATTCAGTCCGAAACGGAGATCAAAGGAAAAGCTTGATTTCCTATTTTCTCTTCTCAGGTTCATCTTTCTAATATTGCAGCACCGCTAAAAAGTTCCTTTTAGCGGTGCTGCCCTTTTTACAGCCAACTTCCCCGGCGTATTATTCAATATATCTTTGACCGCTACCGCCTGATTGACAGGGCCAATGGTATCGTTTACTGTATTAATGCTATTAAAAGATCCACTAGGAAAAATCACCATTGAATACAGAACAATTGAACACACAAGACAAACTTCGCGTCTTGCGCCGGAAAATGGATGCAGCCGGGGTGAGTGCCGTACTGATTCCCAATGCAGATCCCCATCAAAGCGAATACCTGGCCGGGCACTGGCAGGCCCTGAAATGGCTGACCGGATTTTCGGGTTCTGCGGGCACAGCCGTGGTTACCCAAAAGGAGGCCGGGATGTGGACGGATTTCCGTTACTGGATCCAGGCCGCAACCCAATTGAATGGGTTTCAACTTTTCAGACAGGGCGATTCAGGTGTTCTGCCCTTTGACCTATGGCTGGCCGATACGTTGTCCGCCAATGACTGCATTGCCCTTGATGGAAAAATTGTGTCTGCGGCCCAGGCCGGCAGTCTGAAAAAGAAATTTTCACAAAAGGGCATTGTTGTGGACACCGCCATGGATCTGATTTCCGATTTGTGGCTGGACAGGCCGTCCATGCCCCGGACCCCGGCCTTTGAACTGGATGCAGTCTACGCCGGGCAAACCAGGAAAGAAAAATTTTCCCGCATACGAAAAAAAATGGCAGATTACAATGCCGACTGCCATGTGTTGGCCGCCTTGGATGACATTGCCTGGACCTTTAATCTGCGGGGGGAAGATATTCACACCAATCCGGTAAACCTTTCCTTTGCCCTGATCTTCATGGATAAAATCAGTTTATTCATTGATCCGGTCAAGGTCAGTACGGCACTTGGGACAACCCTTGGCGCGGACGGCATTGAATTGTTTGACTACAATGCTTTTTACGATGTGATCCAGAACCTGGGCAAAGACACCAGCGTGCTGCTTGATCCTGAACGGGTCTCGGATTTTATTTACCAGGTCATCAACAAGCGCTCGAATATTATTGAGGCGTCAAACCCTTCGGTATTGTTCAAATGCATAAAGAATGAGGTTGAAATTTCCCATATCCGTGATACTGCGGTCAAAGACGGCCGGGCCGTGGTCAATTTTCTGCACTGGCTTTGTACAAGTGATGCACCCAAGACGGAGATTTGCGCCGCGGAACAGCTTTTGAATTTTCGCAAAGAACAGGACGCTTTTATTCATCCTTCATTTGATTCCATTATGGCGTTTAAGGAACACTCTGCCATCTGCCATTACAGTGCGCAACCGGAGACAGATCTGCCCTTAAGTCCTGGCGCCATGTTTCTGACCGATTCCGGGGGCAATTACCTGACCGGAACCACGGACATTACACGCACCCTGCACCTGGGCGCGCCGACAAGTCAGGAAATCCGGGATTACACCCTGGTGCTCAAAGCCCATATTGCCGTTGCAACGGCGCGCTTTCCCGCCACTGCCCGGGGGTACCAGATAGATGCTATGGCCCGCCGGCACCTATGGCAGCAGGGACTTGACTTCGGCCACGGTACAGGCCACGGGGTGGGGTTTTTTCTTTGTGTGCACGAAGGCCCGGCACGCTTAAGCTCCTTTCCCGTGGATATCGCGCTTGGGCCCGGCATGCTTTTGACCAACGAGCCGGGCCTTTACCGGGAAGGCCAATACGGGATCCGGCTTGAAAATATGGTTCTGGTAATCAAGGACAGGGACACGCAGTTCGGCAGCTTTTTAAAGTTTGAGAACATGACCTTCTGCCATTTTGAGCGCAATCTTGTGGATAAAACCATGCTCAACACAGAGGAACTCAACTGGATCAATGCATATCACCGGATGGTTTATGAGCGGCTGGCGCCAGGTCTTGATACGCCGGTCCGGCAATGGCTTGGACATAAGACCCAACCGCTTTAAGGGCAGCCATCCGTCGGACAGATCAGCTTTTATTTCACCGGGGTTCCCATGAAAAGGATGCACCCGGTGGGGCATTTTTCCATGGCATTCACGGCCTCTTCATGTTTCTGGGCTGAATAGTTGTCATAACTGCATTTAGACAGATTGTTCGAAATGGTGAAGAGATCCGACGCCTTTGCACAGGCTTTGCACCCTACGCATGCATTGTCACACGCGGCTTTGGCGTCCTTTGCCTTGTCTTTATTGGAACAGGCCACCACAGGTATGGTATCTTCCCTGAATCCTTCAATGGAGATAATACCCCTGGGGCAGGCCTTGGTGCAGGCGCCGCAGCCGATACATTTTTTATAGTCCACCCGGGCAAGGCCGTCTAGGATATGGATGGCGTCATAGTTGCAGGCCAGAACACAGTCGCCATACCCAAGGCACCCAAAGGTGCAGGCCTGGACCCCTGCCACCTGCTGGGCAGAAGCGCACCGCTGTTCCCCCATGTATTGGGTCCGTCCTAAACGGCTGGACAATGGCGCGTTGCAATTGACGATGGCATGCAAAGGCACCATGTCGCCCACCTCGACACCCATGATATCGGCGATGGCTTTGGCACAGGCCTCGCCGCCCACCGTGCATTTGTTGACAGGCTCATTGTCCGCGACGATGGCCACTGCATAATCGCTGCACCCAATATAACCGCACCCGCCGCAGTTTGCACCGGGAAGTGCATCCCTGACCGCTTCTATTTTAGGTTCCACCTCAACCATAAATTTTTTATTGGCCCATCCCAGGACATATGAAAAAATGATGGCCATGACCAGCATGCTTGCACCGGCAATACCAAGGGAAATCATCATGGCATTATCACTCCCTGGATGCTGCAGTCTTTAGTATTGAGCAGGGCAACACTTTGGGGTTGCTCCTGAACCTGGGAAACATGAGGCACAGGCTTTAATGCCTTTTTGACACCGGAATCCACACCGGTAAATCCCATGAAGGCAATGGCTATAATCCCGCCGATGACCAGGGTAATGGCCGCCCCTTCAAAGGGCTTGGGAATATCGCAAA
>NZ_JBFXHE010000004.1:0-49634 GCF_050177295.1 Desulfobacter sp. | reverse complement strand
CAGGTGGTACCGGAGGCATGACCATTTGGAATCACCTGGTTTCTAAGGGTTTGAATCTCATCAATACAAGTCATTTTTCATCCTTTCTGACTTTTTGTAGGGTTGTGCACAAATTTAAAAAAGCAGGATTCGTGCCTAATTGAAAAATCATTCTAAAAACTTTGCAAGAATGTTGACCGTCACCCTACTTTCTTTCTTGACGAAAGGTTTCAAAAACAGGTAATGTAGGCAGAGATCCCCGACAGATTTTAAGACTGTCGGGATATAAATTTCCCTCCGGTTGGGCAGAAAAGAAAAATGAAAAGATCCACCATATATCTGATACTGGTTTTGATCTGGGCTGTTCCGGTCCTGGCCAGCCATTTTTTTGTCATGGAGGCAGAGGACGCCCAAACACCAGTGGACTCAGCGCCTGCCGTACTTTTCTGTCAGTTTATCCCATCAATTGCGGAACAGTTCATTGGTCTGCCTTTTATATTCGGCGGACGCCCTGAACAGACAGGAAGCACGGATAATTCCTGGCTGTTTTACTCCATTTACACCGGGGCGGCATCCCGGGCCGGGCTGATATACAAGGCCTTTATGCCCATGGACCTTTTACTGGCCAACACCCACAGTATTGAAGCAGATGATATTCAAAACGGAGACCTGATTGTGCTGGATAATGATCTTGCCGCCATGGTCTACCAGGTGGATCCCGATGGCCGGATGTATTTTATCTATACGTCAGAAAAAAGGGGGGAGGTCACAATCTTCAACAGCGATAATATCGTTTACCACGCATACTGGCTGGAGCACTTTAACGGTTTTTTTAGAATCAATGAAGATATGCTGGTGCCGGCCCGGCCAAGATGAACCTTTGGACGGCATCGGGTGGTACGAGATTCAGGCAGATCTTTTTTCAAGAATATCCATGATCTTTTGACAGTTTTCAGCTGCCCTGTCCCTGATAGCAGCCGCATCTGCAAACGTATTGGTAGCGGGACTTCTGCCGGCCACCTTTTCAATAAATGCCCGGAGACTCATACCGGATAAGGGGTCAGCTACTGCAATTTTAAGCTTGGCCGCTTCCTCTTCAAATTATTCAATTCAGAATATCAGGCAGGCCCTGGTCACCATGGTTGCGCGGATAAGACTTGCATTTTTTTCTACAGTCACGGTAGTATCCCAAGGCGGGGATTTAGCGATACAGGCGATGGCATATCCCCGAACGTTAAAAAACTTTTATAAAAAAAGGAGGTTAGCACATATCTGTCAATACAAAAAAATTGAGTTTATAATTCAACTTTTTAGAAAAGCAAACACTTATTAATACCGTAAAGGTAAAGGGGATTGAATTTTTAAAACAGTTGTGAAAATATTAGCGAATTAACTGGAATAGAGACTTTTTAGACCCACTGGTTTTAATAATTTCATCAGGAAAGGATATCAAATGAATACGGTCGATCTTCCCAGACTTAGGGAAATAGTCGGGGAAAAAAACATAAAGACAGATCCGCTTGACCTGTATATTTATGGCGCAGACGCATCTGTTTACCATGCCGCACCATGGGTTGTTGTCAGACCTGACAATACCGGTCAGGTTCAAAAAGTAATGGCCTATGCCAATGAGGCAAAAATACCGGTTGTCCCCAGGGGCGGCGGCTCGGGCATGTGCGGACAGACCGTGTCGTCCATGGGCGGCATTCTTCTGGACATGAAAAACATGAACCGGATACTTGAAATCAACATGCCCGATGTTTACTGCCGGGTGGAACCGGGGGTGGTGGATGATGATCTCAACGCCGCGCTTAAACCTTACGGGGTTTTTTATCCCCCGACACCTGCCTCTTCACGTATTGCCACCATCGGCGGTGAGATCGGCAACAATGCTTCGGGAGTTCGTTCTGTAAAATACGGTGCCACCCGGGATGCGGTAATGGGCTTGAAAGTGGTTCTGGCCAATGGCGACCTGGTAACTTTAGGTGCCCATACCCGGGTGGAAGCGTCCGGTTACCAGCTTCACAAACTCATCGTAGGTGCGGAAGGCACTCTGGGTGTTGTGGTCGAAGCAATCATCGGTTTTGTACCCATCCCCGAATTCAGATGCCTGGGCGTTGCCAATTTTGACAGTCTCAGGGATGCCGGCAATGCCATCGCTGACATCATGGCCTCTGGTACCATCCCCTCTATGCTTGAGTTAGTGGATGACGTTGCAATCAAGGCGGTAAATAAAACCATGGGCTTAGGCCTTAAGGAAGTTGCCGCTTCCCTGCTTTTTGAAGCTGACGGAAAAGTTAAGGAAGCCGTGGATTATGAAGTTCAAAAAATGAAAGATATCTGCGCAAAGAACAACGGCGCAGACATCTGGTACAGCTTTGATGCCAAAGAGCGGGAACAAATCTTCATGGGCCGTAAGAAATTATTCCCTGCCCTGTCACAATTTGACACCAGTATGGCTTCTACATCCCTGGCGGACGATATGGCAGTACCCTACTCCAAGATGGCGGATATGGCCGCCAAAATCCATGAAGCCGCTGAAAAAAATGGCATCATTATGACAGCTTATGGACATTGCGGATCCGGGTGCATGCACACCAAAATCATGATGGATACCAGCAAGGGAAAGCAATGGGAGGGTGCCCAGAGAGCCATTGCCGAGATCTATGAATATGTAAATTCCATCAACGGCACTACTTCTGCTGAACACGGTATCGGCATTTCCAAGGCCTTAGCCTTTAAGACAGAGAAAAGAGATTCCTTGAAAATGATGGCTGCCATCAAAGCGGCTCTGGACCCCAATAACATTCTCAATCCAGGCAAACTGATGCAGGCTCCGGATAACTGGGTCAAGGCTACTAACCTTAGATATGCTGTCAACAGCTGATAAAGGATCACAGGGACTATTGTTATGCAGACAGAAAAAATAAAATTTAAAAATCTAGAAAAATGGGAAGGCATGCTGGCCAAGTGCATCCGGTGCGGATACTGTTACGAGCACTGCCCCATGTTTAAATTCACCCGGTGGGAATCCGATGCACCTAGGGGTAAAAACATTTTAGCCCACGGACTTTTGACCGGCGAGGTGGAATTGACACCGGAAATTGCGGAAAAATCCTTTAGTTGTTTCTTCTGCAAACGGTGCGAAGCAGCCTGTTCGTCCGGGGTCAAAATAACGGATATTATGCTGGATCTCAGAAGAGATCTGGTTGAATTGGGATACAAGGGTCCGGGTACCACATCAATCACGGCCCGTTCCTGTGCCAGGTGCCTGCAGTGCGTCAGGGCCTGTCCCCATGATGCCCGGGAATTTGTTGACGGTGAGGGTATTGTCGTGGATCCGGTAAAATGCAAGTCCTGCGGCATCTGTGTTGAAATCTGTCCCATTGAAGCGATAACCATTCCATTATCATTTGGTACCGACACGGCTGAAATGGACAGGAGAGCAACTGAGTTCCTCCAATCCCATACCTCTGCCAAGGCCATTGTGTTTGCATGTAACTGGTCATACCATCCTGACATTCAGAATTCCAGACTGCCGGAATCGGAAACCCATGACAAGGAGTATGAAATCCTGGTGAACTTGTGTGGCGGCCGTCTTGATAAAAATCTTTTATTGACCCCGTTCCTTAACCAGGCATGGGGCGTTCTGGTGGGCGTTTGTCCTGACGGGGAATGTACCCATGACGGTAATGTAGCAGCCTTGAAACGGGTGACAAAAATGAAGCAAACCCTTGAATCCCTTGATATTAATCCCGAACGAATCCATCTGGTTCAGATTCCTAGAGGCGACAAACAGTTGTTCCAGGCAGAAATTGATACCTTTATGGAAAAGTTAAATCAAATGGGCCCAATACGCTAAACCCAAGTCCACACATAGATGGTCTTTTCGTCCAATTATGAGCTGCTGCTCTTCTTGGAATCTGCGGCGGATAAGAATCTTAATCCCCGGAATATTTAATATATGCCGAAGATTTCAATTTTTATCCGCCGTAAACGTAACCCCTATTTATGAACAAAAAACTTAAACTAAAAGATGTTGGGTTAAAAGCGAGGCAAACAGGTCATAGACGAAACACGAAACCCAATTGTTAATAACAACTCCAGGAAGGAGAAAATAATGGCAAAAGTATTGATACCATATGGCAAGGAAAAAATTGAAGTTGAAATTAATGATAACAACTTGCAAGGTGTATATTTTCCAAATGACGTAGAAAAAAGAGAGTTTGCTTCTGAATTTTCAAAAAATTTGGAAAATGCTAATTTTGCAGAGTTTATGACCGGTGATGAAAGAGTCGTCTTTATTGTAAATGACGGAACTCGGCCTACTCCTACAGCAAAAGTACTTCGCGTAATTTATGATGATATAAAAGATAAAGATATCTATTTCATTATCGCTACAGGTGCTCATAGAGCCCCGAATGATGAAGAATATGAATACATTTTTGGCAAAGAGATTTACCAGGACCTGAAAGCCAAAGACAGAATATGGGCACATGATGCCAAAAATGATGAGATGGTATATTTAGGTAAATCTACAAACGGTACAGAGATGTACCTTAATAAAATTGTAGCAGAAGCTAAAAAAACGGTAGTTATCGGTTCTGTAGAACCTCACTATTTTGCCGGATACACGGGTGGCAGAAAAGGCTTCTTACCTGGCGTAGCATCTTATGAGACCATAACACAAAACCATAAATTAGCTCTGAATAAAAGTGCAAAAGCCCTTGCATTAGATGGCAACCCCGTACACGAAGATATGATGGATGCCATGAATGTATTAAAAGATATTCAAGTGTTTTCCATTATGACTATTTTAGATAAAGACCATAATGTATATGAAACCACATGTGGAGATCTTGTAGGCGCCTTTTATGCGGCAATAGACAGTGCCAAAAAAGTATTCTGTGTTGACATAGAAGAAAAAGCTGAGATTGTAATTTCCGTGGCGCCTTATCCAATGGATATAGACCTTTATCAGTCTCAAAAAGCGATAGATAATGGTAAGCTTGCGCTTAAAGAAGGCGGCATATTAATATTCGTATCCCAATGCAGAATGGGAATAGGCGGGAAAACTTTCTTTGATCTGATGGCTTCCTGTAGCACACCGCACGAGGTTCTTGAAAAGATAAAACTCGAATATAAGTTAGGCTATCATAAAGCCGGTAAAATGGCTGAAATAAATACCTGGGCACAGACCTGGGGGGTTACAGAACTGCCGGAAGACGAGATAAAAGCCGTACACATTAAACCTTTTGAGAGCGTAGAGGCGGCTTTGGAAAAAGCACTTGAAGAAAAAGGTAAAGATGCCAAAATAACGGTACTTCCATTAGGATCTCTTTCAGTACCCAATATATTAAAACAATAAAGATTTACCCTTTGACAGCGGCGGTGCAGGCAGCACAACCGCTGTCTTTTTTTGCTTGCCTTGGGAGGCGCATAAACAATAAAAACACTATCAGGAAAAATGGAAACGGACGTGGCATGTCCAAAGACAAAGCCAAACCTGTCAAAATCGGAATTGAGATGTCCTGGCGGGCGTTAATGCTTTGGTGCGCTCAAGATTATAGGCTGTAGATACTCCTGGCACTGTTATTGCTATACAGTTGCATTCAGATGCCCGTATACACTGCTTTGACTGCTGCCGGGTGACAGCGGTTGCGGCATTAAAGACTATTCGGGCACTTTTCACCCCCAGATCCACATATTAAGCGGCTTTACCTACGTTTGGGAGTAAAAAGATGACCACCGAAGTAATTGACAGACCCCATATCACAGATGAAGATCTGGACCGTTTTACAAAAATACTGAACACCTCCATGAGAGAGCTGCTAGACCAGGCCGACTCTGCCGTGTCAGAACTCATGCTGGAACGCAGCAGGGATACAGAACTTATTGATTCCACTGCAGCCGATATCAACCGCACCATGAGCTTGCACCTGCACAGCCGGAAAAGCAAGCTGATCAAAAAAATCAAAGACGCGCTTAAAAGAATAGAGGAGGGTACCTATGGATACTGTGACATCTGTGGTGAAGAGATATCCCTCAAACGGCTTGAAGTCCGTCCTGTGACCTCCAAATGTATAGCGTGCAAGGAAGCGCAGGAGCGCATGGAGGCCCTTATATCCTGATTCAGATTTTAAAAGTCCGCTATCCTTTGGCTTTAAACCCAGCTTTATCCAGCCCCAGTTTTTTCATTTTGGCATACAGGCCCCTGGGATGAATGCCTGCAATTTTTGCGGCTTCTCCGATTTTGCCACAGGTTTTCTTCAGCACCATGGCCAGATACAAAGCTTCCACTTGGTCATACACAGCATCCCGGACCTGGGGCAGGGTCATGGTTTCCCATTCCCGGGGCAGGGAAAGTGCTGATGCAATACCGCCCATCTGGACAGGCTTGGCATTATGTAAAACCGACGGCAGTTCTTCCAGGGTGATCATATCTGACTTGCACAGCAGGACAGCCCGTTCAATAACGTTCATCAGTTCCCGGATATTGCCCGGCCAGTGGTAGTTGCACATAGCCTCCATGGCCGGAGGGGAAAAGCGTTTGAGATTTCTGCCGAATTTCTGCTGGTTCATGGTCAGAAAATGGTTGGCCAGTGAGGGGATATCCTCTTTACGTTTTCTCAAGGGGGGAAGCGTTAATGAAATCACCCCGAGTCGGTAATAAAGATCCTTTCGGAAATTACCTTTTTCAACCTCATCTTCAAGATCCTTGTTGGTGGCCGCGATCACCCGGACGTCCACCCATAATGGTTTTTCACCGCCCACCGGCGTAAATTCGAGTTCCTGCAGCACCCGGAGCAGTTTAGTCTGCATCTGCAGAGGCATGTCACCGATTTCATCCAGAAAAATAGTGCCGCCATGGGCAAGCTCAAACGCGCCACGCCGGGAGCGCACCGCCCCGGTAAAGGCCCCCTGCTCATGCCCGAACAGCTCGCTTTCCATCAGCTGTTCGGGAATGGCTGCCATGTTGATGGCAATAAAAGGGCCTGTGGATCTGTGGCTGTCCGCATGAATGGCCTTGGACAGATGCTCCTTGCCCACGCCTGTCTCCCCAAGCAGCAGTATGGTGGCGTCGCTGGACACCACCTGCCGGGTTTCATCCAGAAATACCTGCATATCCCGGCTGTTAGAGGTAAAATCGTTAAGCCGGGGCAGAAAACGTCCCCGCCGGTCAAACCGTTCCGCATAATAGAACTGACGACGTGATTCCAGCGTGGATTCCAGGGCTTCTAAAAGGCTGTCCATTGGAATACCGGAATAAAGCACCACATCAACACCAGAAGCCAGAAGATTGGCATGCTCTTCCGAGGACTCCCGATTATGCAGCACGATGGTCATGGGCGCTTCGGGCAGTTCATTGAGCAGAGAAATACTTGATTCAACAGGTTTGGGAATTGCCGGACTGCTGACAATAAACACGTCGGCGCAGCTTCTGGCAAGGGCCTGCCAGGAAAGGGTACTGGGTTTAAAAAACTGAAGCTGAACATCCTGTTCCGCCAGTCTGTTCGCAAGCTCAGTGCGTATTTTTGTCTCTTTAATGGCACATGCCAGTCGAATCAACATAGAAAGTGCATTCCATTTCCGGTAAAATATTACTATTTTCCATAGGGTGTCAAAGTTTATAAGAATTTCAAAGAACAAGCAACATACTTTTAAATCAGTTTAAAATCTCGACACAACACAATGGTAATGTTATAGATGTATTGTTTATTATTTTGTTCTGATTTAAGAATATCATGGACAATCCTATTAAAAATCGGCTAAAAATTACCAATTTAGTTCATATTTATCGCTATTTTAACATTTAAGTAAATATATTCCGAAAAAATCAGAATGCAGGGTACCGCAAATATGATAACATCTTGAATTTATATGAATTTATTTTTTTGACAAATCCGGCACACAGGTTGCTATAGGCATGCTGGAATTGAATCCAACCCACCCGGCAAAAATAGCCGGTCCAAAACCAAAGAGGAAAGGAAGTCATGACCAGGGAAAAGTTCAGTCAGAACAAAGACAAGAGCCCAAGATTCAAAGAAAGTTACGACGAAGAGTATGACTGGGAAGATAAGCAGGAAGATCAGAAACGACGGAAAAAAATGAACAAAAAATCAAAACGCCCGGCTGATAACAAAGACAAATGGTAGGCCGCACCTTAACTTTAAAGGAGAAAAAACATGACCGCTGCAAAAGTAATCAAAATTGACACCGCCCCTGACGTGTGGGGCATTGCGTCCGCCATTGACATCTATGACTGCGACCCTGCAAAAATCAGGGATGCTGAACTGATCAAGCGCTTTGTTGTGGAACTGTGCGACCTGATTGAAATGAAACGCTTTGGCGAGACCCAGGTGGTTCATTTTGGTGAGGACGAAAAGGTCGCCGGATTTTCAATGGTCCAACTCATTGAAACCTCATTGATATCCGCCCACTTTGCCAATCAGAGTAATGTTACTTATCTGGATGTGTTTTCATGCAAGGTCTACGACCCTGAGGTAGTCCGGGAATTTGCCCAGAACTATTTCGGTGGGAAGACTTCCCGGCTCAACGTCACTTACCGGCATTAGGTGGATAACGATGAAAGCCGTTATTATTGAAGATCCGGAACGTTGCCGGCAGGCCTGGGAAAAATACTGGCCGGTCCAGGATATATTTGATCTTTGGGCAGTCAGACAATGTTTTAACGCCGCATTCAAAAGACCTTTAAGATTCCATCTTATTGAAGACAAGGGCCGGATTGTGGGGTTTCTTCCGTTAAGTCTGGTTGAAGAGACCGGCGAATACGTATTCTTCCCGGGCGAGACCTGGAAAGGTAAAACCTGGCTGGAGCAGAACCGGATCATAGCCGAATCCCCGGAAGTTTTCAAAGCATTGTGCAATTCAGTTTCCGGTCCCTTGAATTTAAGGTATCTGCGCACCAACCCGCTGCTTGACAACATAGACCAGGTCTGCCCCGACGAAACCGGATACCTGTTTTACCCCCGGATTTATGATTTTTCCATGGATAATTTCTGGCTGTCATTGCCAGGGAAAAGCAGAAAAAAACTCAAGGCAGATGTAAAAAAAATTGAGGCGCTGCAGCTCACCTGGCGGTACAATCACCTGCCGGATCTGGCCGATATGTTCCGTTTGAACATGGCAGCATTTACATCGGATTCCTACTTCAGCGATGCGAGGTTTTACCGGTCCTTTGAACGGTTTGCAGGGTATCTGCAAGATATGGGCATGCTCAGGGTCACCACAGCCATCGTGGAAGGAAAAATTGCCGCCGTGGACATGGGCGCTGTTTTCAACAATACCTACACGGTTGTGGCCGGGGGAACCCACCCGGATTTTTTTGGTATCGCCAAAGTGATCAACCTGCACCACCTGGAATGGGCCTGCTTCTACCGGATGGAAGCCGTGGATTTTCTGTGCGGCAGTTTTAACTGGAAAGAACGGTTTCGCTTAAGCCCCAGACCGTCATATGAGATTCACACCCAGCTGGACACGGCTGTTTTCCATGGGAGCCATTATGGGCGAAAAGCTGTCTGAGCTTAAAAAAAAACAGGTGCTGGTGGTGGGCACCACGTCTGACTACATTGAATGGATCAGAAAGGTCCGTCCCGGACATGCACTTTTTCTGACAGAACCAAAGGTTCGTCAGAATGCAACTGAGTCCTGTCCGGGAGCAGGAGAGGAAATTTTATGCCCTATCTGCGATATTGATATGGCAATTCATGCATTAAACCACCACAAAAAAAACTTCGGGGTTACCCTTTCCGGCATTGCCTGTTTTGACTGCGAATCCATGGAGATTACATCCATTCTGGCAAAAAAGATGGGTCTGGCCTACCCCGATCTTGGGGCGGTCAGGAACAGCAGGGATAAATTTATTTCAAAACAATTGTGGAAACAATGCCAGATCCCTTGTCCCGAAACCTGCCCGGTCAACACCGAAATTGAGGTACTGAACTTCCTGGATCAGTTACCGGCAGGCATTGTACTCAAACCCTTTTGCGGTTCCGGCAGCGAGCTTGTATTTAAATGCGTGACCCGAAGAGAGTGCGATACCGCGTTCAATGCGGTGGCAGACGGGCTTGCTGCACGGACCGGCAATCCATTGTTTAAACCTACGGATGCCGGCACATTCCGGATGCTGGCCGAGGAGTGGGTGGCCGGTCCTGAATTTTCCTGTGATTTTCTCATGGAAAAAGACCGGGCCGTTATCCTGCGCAAAACCCGGAAAATAAAGGTGGACAGCCGGCCATTCGGCACTATTTCCGGGTATGCGATCTGCCCGGAAAACGATGATGATGCAAAAACGCCTTCCAATGAAATACTTTCAGACCTGTTCTACAGAGCAGCCAGGGCGTTGGGTATAGAAATCGGAGTGTGCATGGTGGATTTTATCCTGCGAAACAGAAAACCCGTACTCATAGAGATGACCCCGCGGCCCGGCGGAGACTGCCTGCCCTTTCTGCTCAAGGAAGCGGGCAACATCGACATAATAGGGCTGACTCTGGATGCGGCGGAAGGCGTTGCCTGGAAAAATGAAAAAAAGGGGCCATACGCCCCTCTGGTGGCATTCCGTATCCATGCCCGCAAAAACGGTGTATTAAAACGAGTCAACACAGCTGCCGTGGAAAACGACAAACGGGTAAAAAAAATACACCTGATCCACACCCCGGGGCACAAGGTGGTCATGCCGCCCCAAGACTATGATTCATGGCTTTTAGGGCACATGATCATAGAACCGCACAGGCGCAGATTTTTCGAGACAGAGTGCCTTTTGCTCGCCAAGCGTATCGACATTGAAATGGAATATGCATGCCCACAGCCAATACACAGATGACAGGCCCAGGTTCCCTTCTGCCCAGGGGAAAAGTAATTGAGTTTATAAACCCTTACTTAAAAAACAAGGGGGTGTACCTGGATATGGCCAAGGCGTTCGGGTCTCCCCTGTATGTTCTGGAAACCGATGTCCTGGCAAGAAAAGCGGCCCAGTTCCGGGCGGCATTCAGCCACCGCCTGCCGGAAACCGCATTTTTTTACGCCATGAAAAGCAACACCCTGCCTCATCTTTCCGGGCATCTGCTTAAACACGGATTCGGGCTTGATGTATCCAGCGGTGTGGAACTGTCAGTGGCCCTGGAACTGGGTGCGTCATCCATTATTTTCAGCGGTCCGGGAAAAACTATTCAGGAACTGGCACTTGCGGCCCAGTATCCGGACCGGGTGGTGATTCTTCTGGACAGCATCGGAGAGGCAAAACGGCTGGCATCAGTGCTTGAAGAAAAGCGGACCCGCATGCCCGTAGGACTGCGGTTGAACAATAACCCCGAAGGCCTGTGGCGTAAATTCGGGGTGTTGCCGGAAAATTTGTTATTCGCGTTCAAAGAGATCAAGTCTCTTAACAGGCTGGATTTCCAGGGACTTCAATTCCACTCCTCCTGGAATCTTAACCCGGACAGACAGACAGCGTTTATCAGAAAGCTGGGAGATATTCTTTCCACCATGCCAAAGCCGTTCCTGGATGCGGTCAAATTCATTGATATTGGCGGGGGCTACTGGCCTGCCCATGGGGAGTGGCTTTTATCGGATCTGCCCCAGAACTATATTATTGACCCGGGCGTCTCCATTGATCTGTTTGCCAAACACCTGTCAAGTGCCATTAAAGACCACATCCTGCCTTTGGTCCGGTGCCGGATTTGTTTCGAGCCTGGCCGCTGGATCTGCAATGAAGCCATGCACTTACTCATCCAGGTGGTGGATTGCAAGGATAAGGATCTGGTCATCACCGATGCCGGGGGCAACGCTGTCGGCTGGGAACGGTATGAAACCGATTACTGCCCGGTGCTTAATTTAACCCGGCCCGGCTTGTCCGAAAAAAAATGCCATATTCTGGGCTCCCTGTGCACCCCCCACGATGTCTGGGGATATGCCTATTTCGGTTCAGCCATCCGGGAGGATGACATCCTCATGATTCCAGCCCAGGGGGCATATACTTACAGCCTTCGCCAGCAATTTATCAAGCCCATCCCCCGGGTGGCAGTCAAGGAAAGCAGCAACCGGTATTTTCTTCTTCCCGAATGCGGCCGATAGTCGCTGACCCCGATCATCCTCAATTACAATTTTTCGTTTTGATAAAATGTCTTGGCAGGATATATTGTTAGATGAAATTGAATGCTCGCAAAAGAGGATAGAACAGAATATGCCCAGAATCGCGTTTTTTTTTGGAATATCAATTTATATGTACTTAGGTGATCATGGCGAGCCCCATTGCCACGGTGTTTACGGTGATTATGCCGCGTCTTTTTCTATTGAAAACGGTACCCTCCTCGCCGGGATGATGCCGCCCAAACAGGAATCGAAAATCAAGGGATGGATATTAGCCAACCATGAAGACTTAATGGAGACGTGGAATGAACTCGCCAATTAACACCCCATGGAAAAAAGTAGTTCAAGTCCGCCCCTTGGATAATTTCAGCCTTGAATTGATTTGGGAAGATAATAAAAAATCACAAATTTGGCTGGATGAACTGATACAAAAAAAGGACTTGTTATGGAGACTACGATATCCAGGTTATTTCAGGCAGGTCGCCGTGGACGAACTCGGAGGTATTTTTTGGCCTGAAGGGGAAGGCCTGTCGCCTGAATTTTTGTCACATCACTGCTGCTGACCCTGACGAAAAAAGAGAGGGGAAAAGCTACCTTTCCCCTTTAATTTACCCGCACGTCCCAAATTCTGGGGTAATAACTTCATCCTCATTTCAGGAGCAACTGCCGAATATTAATTTTCCTTTAAACATAGGGTTAATATACTTTTTTTTCGACCGCTTCAGCTCTGGTTGCCCAGGCCTACGGTTTCGTCCCGATGATGGCAACATCATCTTTTTATATCAAAAGATATGGCCAGTTCAGGATTAGTTAATATTATGAGTGTATAAAAATGTTATTGATGACTAATTAAAGTAATGAAGAGGACCCTTACAACCCGGGGCGTTCAAATGTCAGATAAGCTGTCTGCTTTCTATTATCCGGCCAGATTGGTTTCCGCAAACTCCCAGTTGACCAGATTTTTCAGATAGGCGTTGATATAATCCGCCCTCCGGTTCTGATAATCCAGATAATATGCATGTTCCCATACATCAACGGTAAGGATCGGAATCAGCCCCCGGGTAACCGGTGTATCGGCGTTTGCTGTTTTGATAATTTTCAGCGCATCACCGTCTTTGACCAGCCATGCCCATCCGCTGCCGAACTGGGAGAGCGCTGCGGATGCAAAGGCTTTTTTGAATGCGTCATAACTGCCGAAGTCCGCGTTGATTTTTTCGGCAATGATGCCGGCAGGCGCACTGCCGCCGCCCGGTTTCATGCTGTTCCAATAGAAGGTGTGGTTGAAGACCTGGGCCGCATTATTGAAAATACCGGCTTCATCGGTGTTATCGCGGGTTTTCTGAATAATTGCCTCAATGGCCAGGCCGGCGTAGGCGGTTCCTTGGATCATCCGGTTCAGTTTTTTTACATACCCGGAGTGGTGCTTCCCGTAGTGAAAACGAATTGTTTTTTCAGAAATATACGGTTCAAGGGCATCGACTTTATAGGGCAAAGACGGTAGTTTTATCGGTCCCGCTCCAGGGTCTGTACAGCTGACACCGGCCATTTGCAACAGTACAAGGGTCCCCGCACCGGCTGAAAGTTTTAAAAATTTTCTTCTGTCCATTCCACCCTCCTTTTTTAAGTTTTGAAACAGGTGTTTTGACTTTTTGAGCTGTCTTTTCGGGCGTAAGTTCCGGGAATTCTGCACAACAGGGTCAGTTTAGGCCACCGGCTTTAACCTTGTCAATGAAAACCTGGTGGGTTATATTGGGCTGCAAACCATATGGATTTCCAGGTGTTTATAGGAGCAACTGAGATGACAGCTGAAAACAGATGAATGAATACACGCTCATACAGGTTGCGGGGATACTGGTCGCAGCCACCGCTTGTCAGTGGCTGGCCTGGCGGATAAAAATTCCGGGAATTGTTTTTCTTCTGATCACCGGCATCCTGGCCGGTCCCGTGCTGGGACTTTTGAACCCCGAAGCAATGATGGGAGATCTTTTTTTTCCCTTTGTGTCCATGTCCGTGGCCCTGATTCTGTTTGAGGGCAGCCTGACCTTGAATTTTTCGGAGATCCGGGGGCTTCACATCGTGGTCCGGAACATGGTGTCCTTCGGCATGCTGGTAACCTGGATCATCACGGCCCTGGCCGCCCGGCTGGGGCTGGGGCTGTCCTGGCAGATCAGCATACTTCTGGGGGCCATCACATCCGTGAGCGGCCCCACCGTGATTGTGCCCATGTTGCGCACGGTCCGGCCCAACCACAACATCGCCAATATCCTGAGGTGGGAAGGCATCATTGTGGATCCCATCGGTGCGGCCATGGCGGTTCTGGCCTATGAATTCATCATATCGGGATCGGCCCAGCAGGCCATGGGCCATACCATACTGGTGTTTGTCCGGCTGGTGGCCACGGGGGTGGCTATTGGCGCGGTATGCGGCTACGGGTTTGGTATGGTCATCCGCAAACACTGGATTCCCGAGTTCATGCACAACCTGTTTGCCTTCTCCCTGGTTTTGGGTGCGTTTGTGTTTTCCAATCATCTGCAGCATGAATCGGGCCTGGTAACGGTCACCGTCATGGGCATCTGGCTGGCCAATATGAAGGATGTGCCCATCGGGGATATTCTTGATTTCAAGGAGCACATCAGTATTCTGCTGATTTCTGTCCTTTTTATTATGCTGGCCGCCCGCCTTGATATTGATGAGCTGATTGCCCTGGGCTGGGGGATGAGTTTTTTATTCATCGCCATTCAGTTTCTGGCCCGACCCATGAACATCATGGTGTCCAGTATCGGCTCCAGCCTGACCTGGCCGGAACGGCACATGCTGGCCTGGATTGCCCCGCGCGGAATCGTGGCGGCAGCTATTTCAGCCTTGTTCGCCACCCAGCTCCAGAAGAAAGGCTACACGGATGCCGGGGTGCTGGTGCCCCTGACCTTTTTTATTATTATTTCCACGGTCATCGTGCAAAGCATTACAGCACGCCCCATTGCCCTGTGGCTTAAAGTGGGTGAACCCATCCCCAACGGCTTTGTAATCATCGGGGCCAATCAGCTGGCGCGTGCCATTGGCAAAACCTTGATGGGTCTGGGGTTTCAGGTTCAACTGGCCGATACCGGGTGGGATCAGGTGATGAGGGCCAAAAACGAGGGGCTGTCCACATATTTCGGCAATCCCGTATCAGAACATGCGGACCGGCATATTCAGCTGGTGGGTGTCCGGGGAGTGCTTGCCCTGTTTCCCCATGAAGCGGTCAATGTGGCGGCAGCCATTCATTATCGCCTGGAATTAGGGGCGGATGAAATTTATATTCTGCCTTCCCGGTCGGAAAACAACCGGTCGACTGCAGACCGAATGTCCATCCAGAACCATGGAAAAATCCTGTTCGGCAAAACAGCTTCATATCCTGCCCTGGCCACCGATCTGGCCCGGGGTGGACAGATTGTCACCACCAAGCTGACGGAAAAATTCACCCTGGCGCAGTTCACGCAGAAACACGGCCCCAAGGCCCTGCTGTTATTTGCCGTGGACAAAACCAACCGGCTTCACGTGTATGCCCATGACAGCCGGATCGTTCCCGAGCCTGGCTGGTCCCTGGTGTATATGCTGAAAAATGGTGAGGAGTGTAGTCATTAATGATCGCTGTGGATCAGGAGTGATTTGCCTAATATGTGGACGGTTAAAAGGGCGTTCATTTGTCTAAAAAATAGTCAACCCGCTTTTTTTTAAGTGTTACTCAGTTCCCTGGAATATCTTGGACAGTGTGCAGTCACCTCGGATTCATCCATTCCAAAATGATTGAGAAGCCGGGCAACCTGCAACGGCCGGCAGTGATCTCCAGCCTCAAGTGCCTCGAAATCTACCGGATCAATACCCAGTAAAGCCAGTATATTATCCCTGGCGTCTTCGTTCTGAGCCATCTGGGCCACCACTTTCATGGTTGCTGTACAAATGTGGCACTCCTCATTATAGAGGGATAAAAAAGGCTTATCTTTGAATTTTTCCGCCACCAATTCTTTAAAAAACAGCACGGCTGATTTTCTCCAGTTTTTTTTCAGATACCCGGGATAAAAAATCATCCCGGTAGGCTATGACCTGATCAATATATTTTTCAGGAACTCTACGGGTATTTTTGAAAAATACCTCATACAATACGATAAATTTCTGATAACAAAAAAAATAGAGTACTCGGATTCGATCCTGAGACAGGGTAAAACGAAGTTCGTGGACTCCATCATGAAGCACATCAGCATAGGGTCTTGGCAGGGTTGGACCATGCTCTTCCAACAGTCCGAGCAGCCGTAGCAGCTTCACCTGATGCTTCTCCGGACGGGAATTGATAAAATCCGTAACCGGACAAGCGTGTTCCATACCATCGCAAAAGAGGACTCTCCATTTTGGTTTCATATTCTATCCCTTATCTTTGAGTCTTCGGATTTATCTGGACACGACCAGCGTTTTGTTCGGTTCATCTTTCCCTATATTCTTAACACTTCCTTTAATTCTGATATTGAGAAAACGCCATCTTCTTTGCGATAGTGATGGGGAGTTCTATCCCGATTACCCTAATTTTTTGTATAGGCCGGTTCTAAATTTTCAATCATCGGATAATGTTTGACACTTAATGTTTTCAGCTGGGCATTTTTTGAATGACAAGTAGCGGCTATGATCGCATCTGCCAATCCTACGCCATGCGATTTACCAAAATCACGTTTATAGAGTCCACCAATCTTAGCAATTTCTGAAGTCATTGGAATGGCTTCAAAGAGGGAAACAAAATTATTCAAAATCGTTAATTCTTGTTTTCCCCTTACCCCTGCATAAAGCTCAGCGATTACAATCGTGGACAAAATTATTTGAGAGGAATTAATATTAATAAAGTCAACAGATTGCTGATAGCCTCGTAAAAAATCAATAAGGACATCTGTATCAGGAAGGAACAATTGTGACATTATTATTCCCTATCCCACTCAGAACGCATTTTTTTAAAATCGGGAAGATCGGACCGATTTTTCCAAATCCCAGCAGTTTCACATAATATCTTTTTTCGCCGGTCATGGCTTGCCTGCTCAATTAAAATATCAATTGCCTCTCGGATAAGTTCGCTTTGTTTTTTTCCTTGGATTTCTGCAAGTGTGGCCAATTCAGCTCGTTGCTGATCTGTCAAATATATTTGGGTTCGTATCATTCTCTACCTCCATTTTGATGTATACATTATAGTTGTACATCGCGAAGGTTTTGTCAAGGCTCTCACAGCAGGAACGCCGGTTACCCAGCACCCCCCGCACAGACCCGGACGTGCATTTTCGTTGACACAGTTTCTTGGCTCTGAGTCCATTGCAGGATTTATCCTCATGGACCACAACTATACATTTTTCGGAGCTCAGTACAGAGCCTGGCATCTTCTTGTTCTTTTCACAGAAATAATCCGGGTGGCAGAGACCTGGGTCACCAGCGTCACGACAACTGGGGTCTTTTCGGGAAGATGATCCACGGCCTGGGCTTGATTTTCAGTTTTGCAGCCGACCGCGAGCAGACAACTCGCAACGGCCAGGATAGCCGCGGTCTGGACAAATGGTGATAACGGCTTGATGTTCTTTTTCTCCTAAGTTCAATATAAAAAATGTCCCCAAATAGGACTTCATTCATGTATTGGTTCGACTATTGCACTCCACACCATACGGTGTGATCCACTAAAGCCATGGACCTGACAATATTGACCAGTTTGATGCCAAGCTCCGTTTTCCCCGGTGGCTGACATCCGGTTCGCCAGTGCAGATGAATGGACCAGTCGTTCTCCACAAGGCTGTTATGATAGATCATGATGATCACAGACTTTGGCTTGAGGGCATCCACACTGGCCCGGATGTCCGCAAAAAACCGTTCCTGGTCCGGAAATTCAAACACCTGCGCCCTCATCCGGGCGGTGATGATTTCAACCCATTGTAAGGTTTGCTCTTTTGGTTGAACTGCTTTTTCGGGGTCGTTCTTCCTCTCTTTATTCGTTAGAACCGATTTCATCCCTGTGACTCCTTAGTTTTAAGTATGCTTCGGCCCACCAACGATAAAATATTTTTTCCAGCCGGTTGATGGTCGGGCATATGGCATTCTTCTTTAGGTTGACTTGTACCTTTTTTGCCCAAACACAGGTTTGCGTTCAGGAACTATCTATATTCAGCAGAATCATATTCTCAAAATACATGCCATTTGTTTAACATATTGAATTTACGTGGTAATAAATTGATCTGATATTATAAACTCAAAATATCGTGTTTATAGGTGCGGAATATGGTATTTGGTGTCAAAATATACGCTATATAGCGTTTTGGAGAATCAACCATGGATGATATGACCATGGCATTGACCAAAAGAGAAAAAAATAAAGGCGTACCGTCAGGCAGTTGCCGGTACGCCTTGCAAGCGCGTCAATTGGGAAGACCATGAAATAGGTGCTATAGGTGGGCTGAAAAAAACGAAAAGACGCGCCTTATTACTATGGTTGACGTTTAGAAGTTAATCTGGAATTTGGTACCAATATAGGTAATCTCATCCTGGCCGCTTTCCTCGTAGTCAATGTAACCGACTTCCGGTGTAATGGTGACGCCCGATGCCAGCGTAATGGGTGC
This sequence comes from Desulfobacter sp., assembly GCF_050177295.1. NCBI lineage: Bacteria > Pseudomonadati > Thermodesulfobacteriota > Desulfobacteria > Desulfobacterales > Desulfobacteraceae > Desulfobacter > Desulfobacter sp. Next base: position 30,933 of record NZ_JBFXHE010000004.1, on the reverse strand, counting down.
TTGCAGATAGTAGGCAAAGACCTCGTCTTCGCTGTCGGCATCATCATATTCGCCCTGCATGTAACCAAATCCGGCTTCAACAGCGAACATATCATTGAAGGTGTATCCGGCCACGATTTCTCCGCCATAGTTGTCCACATCTTCAACCTCGCCTGTGCCCGTATTCACTTTGGCATAGCCTCTGCCATCATCATGTCCGGTGGTGTTGCACTCCATCAGGTTGCCGGCGTTCTGTCCGTAGAAAGCCTCAATGCCCAGGTTAAAACCGGCAGCCGCCCAGGTGCCTCTGGCCACGATGACATAGGAATCAATATCTTCGTCATCATTGTATTCAAACGTCGCGTAACCGCCAGCAATATCAACGGTTGCATTGCTGCCTATATCAATGCCGTAGGACACTTCGATTCTGGGGATCACCACCTGGATATCGTCATCCACAATATCGGTGCCGTCGTAATACTCTGAATTCGTAGAGATGGCAGCAACCTGGAATCCGCCAAACTGCAGTCTGACCTGGGCATGACGTCCGGGGTCAACTTCGCCATATCCGGCCAGGCCTTTGTTATCGTTCCACGCCTGGTTGGACACAGGCAGGTACAAGGGGGTGTAATCCTTGCCGACAGTTAATTTGCCTGTACCAAAATCCCAGGTGCCGTAAAGCTTACGGACGTCGGCGTTTCCATCGGCAGCACCGTATTCAAAATGGCCACTCAGTTCATCGCTGACCTTTACCTTGGCGCCGATCCTCGAATCGTCTTGCAGATCCTCAGTCAGGTTTGTTTCGTCTTTCAGATCGCTGTCTTCCCAGAACATTCCCACCCGGGCAGATCCATAAAAGTTCCACTCCGAAGCCATGGCTGTTCCTGCGCACAAAAACATCATAGCGAACAGCAGGCCCATAATTTGTTTTTTCATTTTTTTCTCCTTTTAAAAAAATAAAATATTACTAATGTCTGCTCCGCCATGTCCCTCATGGAGTGCATGGCAGTTCAGATCCGTCTGCATATTTGCCATAATCATGCCAAAACAATAACATATGAAAAAAGTGTAGCAGTTAACGGTAGGACATCAAAAATCAAGCGCTGTTTTCCGGGGTATGGCCAAGGTTCATTTCCATGGTCACTTTATGCAAAAAATACCTGACCAGGGTCTACATAATTCTGGGGCCTGTGCCTTAAACGCGGAATATCGTGTTTATAACTGTGAGATATGGTGTTTGGGGTTAAAAATACGATATATAAAATTTTGGAGAATCAACCATGATGATATGATCTTCTTCCATGTCTTTACGCCAAGAATTTTATATTGACAAATAGAGATAAACATTTTAACGGTTTCGTTAAACGGAATGGTTAAGACATAAAGGAGCGCACATTGGAAAGTAAAGCCAGAATACTGAATGCAGCGGTTCAAATCTTTGCAGAAAAAGGGTTTCACGGTGCTCGTATCGAAAACATCGGCGCAGAAGCCGGGATCAATAAGGCAATGGTCTATTACTATTACTCAAACAAGAAAAATTTGTTTCAGGAAGCCCTTAATATGATTGTCGGACAGATTTACTCTGAAGTTGATCTGGGTATACATAGTGAAGATTCCCCGGTCGACAATCCCGAACAGACCCTTGAAAAATTTATTCGGGTCCATTTTTCCGCGTTTTCAAAAAAAAAGGAATGGGCAAAATTATATATTGATGTACTGAACAACCGTCCGGAATACATTCGGAAAGCATACCTGAATGCCTTTGCATCAGAAAATATTCATGAACATACACTGCTTGAAAAAGTCTTTACAGCAGGTGTGGGAAAAGGAATTTTCCGGGACCTTGATTTTAAACAGGTGTTTATCAGTATCTTCGGGATGAATATTATCTATTTTCTGGCCGGCCCAATTGCTGAAATCATACTTAACCTGAACGTTCAGGATGAAAAAGCGTTTCTCAAAGAAAGGGAAAACACCATTGTTGATCTGGTGCTGCACGGCCTGTTGAAAAGATAGTGCTGAAGCAACAGATTGACGGTGTTATATTTTTTTGGCCATGAGTTAACGTAATCGTTGAACATAATGGTTGGATCGGACCACAAACCCTGTATGGTAATTGACGGGAGAGCAGGCAATGTCTAAGAAGCTTATTGATTATACTACCGAAATATTTCGTCTTGGTCTGGATATCGGCTCCACAACGGCTAAATTGGTATTGGTAAACCCAAAAGGCTTTGCAACAAACACCGATTACCAGCGTCACAAAGGGGATATCCCAGGGACAATACAGGATATGCTGGACACCCTTCAACAGCGTGTTGGAGATATTCAGGTTTCCCCTGTTTTTACGGGTTCCGCCGGAATGGGCATGGCGGAACGAACAGGTGTACCTTTTGTGCAGGAGGTGGTTGCGGCGTCAAAGGCTGTCATGGTCCGGCATCCAAAATGCAGAATGGTCATTGATATTGGCGGTGAGGACAGCAAGATGATCTTTTTCAGCCGCAACTGCCGGCCGGATATGCGCATGAACGGCAACTGCGCCGGGGGCACCGGTGCCTTCATTGATCAGATGGCCAGCCTGCTGAATGTAAGCATCCGGGAACTGGATGAACTGGCGCAAAAAGCCGGGCATTGCCACCCCATTGCTTCCCGGTGCGGTGTTTTTGCAAAAACGGATATCCAAAACCTCATCAACACGGGGGTATCCAAATCCGAGATCGCCTTTTCCATATTTCAGGCCGTGGCTGTTCAGGCTGTCAACTCACTTGCCCGGGGCCATGATATGAATCCGCCGGTAATTTTCATCGGCGGCCCCCTCTACTATTACCGATCACTGAGGCACTCCTTTTTAAAGATCCTGTCCATGGGGGAAGAAGATACCCTTCTTCCGGATATGGCCAGGGTCTATCCTGCCTATGGAAGTGCTTTGACACTGGATACTAACGCATGTAGAATCATCCGGCTTCATGCATTTTCCCGGGAACTATGGGAAAAATGGGCTGAGATTACAAGCTGTTCCAAGCATGAGGTTCTGTTTTCTGACCGTGGGGAACGGGCCTTGTGGGAGCAGGACAAGGCGCAGCATTCAACACCTGCGGCTCCTCTGCAGTCGGCAGCCGGAAAAGATGTCTTTATCGGGATTGACGCAGGATCAACAACCACCAAGGTTGTTGCAACTGATGCCGAAGACGCAGTCCTGTTCCGGCATTATGACAATAACCGGGGCAATCCGGTGAAAAGCGTAATCAAAGGATTAAATGCCCTGAAGCAGGCCGTTGAAGAAGCGGGCATCCGGGTAAGGATCAGGGCGTGTGCTGTAACCGGATACGGGGAAGAACTGATCCGGGCTGCATTGAACATTGACCTGGGTATTGTCGAAACCCTGGCCCATTATTACGGGGCAAGGGCCTTTGACCCGATGGTCACCTTTATCCTTGATATCGGCGGGCAGGATATGAAAGCGATTTTTGTCGAAGACAGGGTGATAAAAAATATTGAAATCAACGAAGCCTGTTCATCCGGCTGCGGCTCTTTCATAGAAACGTTTGCCGATTCTTTGGGATATTCCCCGGCCCGGTTCGGAGAGCTTGCATGCACCTCGGCCCATCCGGTTGATTTAGGCAGCCGGTGTACCGTGTTCATGAATTCCAGCGTTAAACAGGCCCTGCGTCAGGGAAGCAATGTGGCTGATCTTGCGGCGGGGCTTTCGTATTCGGTCATCATGAACTGTTTACACAAGGTGTTGAGAATATCGGATGCAGAGGAACTGGGGGACAGAATCGTGGTCCAGGGAGGAACTTTTAAAAATCCCGGTGTCTTAAGGGCCTTTGAGAAATTGCTGGGAAAACGCGTGGTCCGGCCCGATATCTCCGAGTATATGGGGGCATACGGTGCCGCGATCAGTGCCCGGCAAAACGCAGAAAAAACCGGGGATAAAAAGGCCCTGGAACTGTTGCAGAACTTGGATTCGGACCTTGATATACAAAAAAGGCAGATCCTCTGCAAGGGATGCGAAAACCATTGCAAGGTGCAGATGATACGCTTTCCCAATGGCTGCTGCTACTATACCGGAAACCGCTGTGAACAAAGGTTCTCCAACACCGGCCAGGCCGTCCGTCCGGGGGACAATATTTTCAGCACAAGGCGCAAACTGCTGCAAAATCCGGCCCCATTCCCGGTGGACAGTAACGCATCAACCGTGGGAATCCCCATGGCCTTGAATTTTTTTGAGAGTTACCCGTTCTGGGCCGTCTTTTTCAGCGAACTCGGGTTTAAGGTGATCCCATCCTGCCCCCGTGACGGTGATTCTGGCATGGGCAGTGCCGCCACCATCATGTCGGACAACATCTGTTATCCTGCAAAACGGGTTCACGCTCATATATTTGACCTTATTTCACGGAAGGTAGACCGCATCTTTTTTCCCCATGTGGTGTTTGAAACACCCCGGTTCAACGACGAGGCCAACTGCTTTAATTGCCCTGTGGTGACAGGATATCCCGATATCATCAGCAGTTCCGTAAACCCGGGGCGTTACGGCATTCCCCTGGACAGCCCCATCATCAATTTCAGTGACACCAGACTGCTGAAAAAAGCCTGCCGTCAATATGCCCTTGGGCTCTGTTCGGACATTTCAGGATTCAATCATGCATTTGACAAAGCCCTTCAGGCCATGGCGCGTTTTAAAGAGGACTTGCAGCAGGCCGGCAGAAGCACCATTGAAAAGGCCCGGGCCAACAGGGAACGGATCGTGGTCCTTGCCGGACGGCCTTATCACACGGACCCCGCGATTCATCACGCCATCCCCGACCTGATCAGCCGCATGGGCATCCATGTCCTGACCGAGGATGCACTGCCGCTTGAGGGGGTTGATTTGCCCGAACCCCTTGAGGTTGCCGACCAGTGGGAATATTCCAACCGGCTTTACCGGGCCGCTCATTGGGCCGGTCAGGAACCAGGTGCGGAATTCATGCAGTTCAACTCGTTTGGCTGCGGTCCGGATGCCGTTGTCATAGACGAGGTGAAGGTCATACTCAAAACCTATGGCAAGGTGCCTGTTGTGCTGAAAATAGACGAAGTGACCAGCATCGGGTCTGCAAAGCTGCGTATCCGCTCCCTGACTGAAACCCGTTCAAATACAATCCTTCCGGTTTCCCGTTATGGCCGCAGCAAACTGCCTGCCTTCAAGAAAGAGGACAGGCACCGCAAAATCCTGATCCCGGATTTTTCACCGATCTATTCTTTCTTTGCGCAGTCGGCCTTTTCCTCCATGGGTTATGAAGTGGAAACCCTTCCGCCTCCTGATCAAGATTCGGTCAAGCTTGGCCTTAAATACGTCAATAATGACATGTGCTATCCGGCCATCGTGACCATCGGGGATATTATCAAGGGGTTGAACAGCGGAAGATACAATTCGGGAACAACGGCTGTGGCCCTCACTGAAACCGGAGGGCAGTGCCGGGCGACCAACTACACCTCACTTTTGAAAAAGGCTCTTTTACAGGCAGGGCATGACAATGTTCCGGTGGTGTCAGCCTCGTTCAGCCGGCAGAGTGCAAACGACCAGCCGGGTTTTTCCATCAACAGGCCCAAAGTCATCAGTCTGATACTCTCCGGTCTGCTGGTGGTTGATCAGCTTATCCGCATGTACCATGCAACAGCGGTCAGGGAAAAGACTATGGGAGACTCCCTTGAAGTCCTGAAAAGGCATCTTGAGCGTGCCCGGAGCAACATCGGCCCATGGAGGGTCAAAGACAGCCATGACGTACTGGGAAAGGCGGTTCATGATTTCAACCAGATCAGAACCTGCAGCGACGTCTTTCCCCGAGCAGGCCTGGTGGGTGAAATTTATGTGAAATATAATCCGTTTGCCGGCGGCAATATTGCCGAACAACTGATGAGGGAAGGTATCCAGGTCACCATCCCTGCACTGCTCACCTTTTTCCTTCAGACCTTTGTCAATATACCCTTTAACCATTCCCACCACATTCAATCCTGCAGCCGCATGGGCCGGCAGGTTATACCGTTTGTACAGCGGTTTGTCGATGCCAAGATTCGCCGGGCCAATAAATGTCTGTCCGGTTTCAGGCACAGCCTGGAGCCCATTCCGACAGCCTTTGAACTTGCCGCCTTTGCCCAGAGAGTTGTCAATCTGTCAAACCAGGCCGGAGAAGGCTGGCTGCTGCCGGGGGAGGTGGTGAATATGGCCGAGGCCGGAATACGGAACATCATCTCTCTCCAACCGTTCGGGTGTATTGCCAACCACATTGTGGCCAAAGGGGTGTCAAAAAAATTTATAGATCTCTTTCCGGATTTGAATTTTCTGGCCCTGGACATGGATGCAGGAAACAGTGATGCCAATATCCGGAACCGGCTCTCTTTTTTCATTCATTCAACCCGACTGTCAACGGTTGACAGGTAGCTCTTAAAATTGATTACGATGAACGCCTTAGGGAAAAATTCCCCGTTAGAGAGGACAGGAAAGGGTAAAGAGTACGCCGCCTGTATTCCAGCCGTCATCCCCGTCATCCGCGTGCTTGAACGGTGCGGAAATATGCTCGACCCCGTATCCCAGGGAGATCGCAACAGGGGGCTTTTTCTCCCGGTGGAACCGGAAGCGGAACCCCGCGGATCCGGAGATAATACCGTGAATCCCGGTCTCTCCGAGACCGGGAAGATTATCATCGTCGAAAAGATGGGCGAGTCCTCCCCCGAATTTAAAAAAGAGGAATTTATAATGAAAGTCGGCAAGCACCCTGAGCTCCAGGGTCTCGGTATCCCCGTAATGCTCGGTTTCCAGGTAACCGGCCCCGAGCAGGGTTTCAAGAGCGGTCCAGGTGGTCAGATTTTTTCCCAGTGTATAGTTGAGCGTAGTCCATTCATATGCGTCAACAGTATCAGGTCCGATACCGGTCCCCTCGCTCCGGCCGTGGAAAACCGAAAACCCCTGGTAGTCGATAAACCTGTTGCCGGCCCATGCTGCGGGAAGGTTCAACATCTGAACGAAAACAAGAATAAAAAAAGCAGATTTTGCGCGAATACCAATTTCCATTTGACTTCTCCCGGTTTTAACTTTTACAACTGGTTTACACTCCAGTTCATGGTCTGTTCCGCATTTTCACTTCTAATTTTGCCCAAACACAGGTTTGCGTTCAGGCACTATCTATATTCATCAGAATCATATCATCAAAATACATGCCACTTGTTTAACATATTGAATTTATGTTGTAATAAATTGATCTGATATTATAACTTCAAAATATCGTGTTTGTAGCTGCGAAATATGGTATTTGGTGTCAAAATATACGCTATCTAACGTTTTGGAGAATCAACCATGGATGATATGACCTTTTTCCACCAGGCCACCATGAAAATCTGCGGCAGTCTGGATGATAACCGCATGATCCGTGAATGCAGCCTGTTCCTGAAACAGTTTCTTCCCTTGAGCAGCATGATGCTGTGCACCTATGAAGGGGACAAAGGCGCAATCCGGATCCTGTCTTTAACAGACAACCTGCCCAAAGAGTCCAGGGATCAGGCTCTGTTCCTTTCCCCGGAAAGCCTGACTTTTCTGGAAACCCATACAGATACCGGCAGGGTTTATCTGCATGGGCAGCAGGAAAATAACCCGATTGTCTGTGAACTGGAATATTTTTTAAAACTGTCCCGGTGTTCGGAAATTGTGCTGTCCCTAAAACTTGACGGAGAACTGCTTGGAGCTGTTTTGCTTTTTTCCAACAGTTCGGATGAATTCAATGCCGAGCATGCCCGCCTTGCCGCCCTGCTGCATGATCCCTTTGCCGTGGCTCTGGCAAATGTTTTAAAACACAGGGAATTGATGCGCCTCAAAGACCTTCTGGCCGATGACAACCAGTACCTGCGCCGGGAACTTCATCATATCTCCGGTGATGAAATCGTGGGCGCGAGGTTCGGTCTTCGGGATGTTATGGAGATTGTCTGGCAGGTTGCGCCCATGGATGCCAACGTGATGCTGACCGGGGAAACCGGCGTGGGCAAGGAGGTGATTGCCAATGCCATCCACTATGCCTCTGCCCGTCGAAACGGGCCGTTCATCAAGGTCAACTGCGGGGCATTTACGGAAAGCCTTTTGGACAGCGAACTGTTCGGGCATGAGAAAGGAGCGTTTACCGGGGCAATGCAGGGTAAACGGGGGCGGTTTGAGCGGGCACATAAGGGCACTCTGTTCCTTGATGAAGTTGGAGAACTGGCACCAGCAGCCCAGGTTAGGCTTCTCAGGGTGCTGCAGGACGGATGCTTTGAACGGGTTGGCGGGTCCACGCCTATTTCCGTTGATGTCAGAATTATTACCGCCACCCACCGCAATCTGGCCCAGATGGTTAAAGACGGGCAATTCCGGCAGGATCTATGGTTTCGTTTAAATGTCTTTCCCATCCATATCCCGGCCCTGCGCGAAAGAAAGTCAGACATTCCGGAACTGGTCCACCATTTTATCAACAGAAAGCTCAAAACCTATAATCTATCCAAGCACCCGGTCATTGCCCTGGGCACCATGGAACAACTCACGGCCTATGAGTGGCCCGGCAATGTCCGTGAACTGGAGAATATGGTGGAACGTGCCCTGATCCGGCACCTGAGCCAGGAAGAATGGCAGCCGCTTCAATTCTCAGACCTTGTCGGAGAACTGCCGGAGGACAACGCAACACGTCAGGATTCCGGGAATACCAGCGAACATCTGACCCTTGATGAAGCCATCAAACAGCATATTTTTTCTGTGATGAAAAACACCGGCGGCAGAATCCAGGGTAAGGACGGCGCCGCAGCCATTTTAAACATTCATCCCAGTACGCTGCGCAGCCGTATGGATAAGCTGGGCATTCCCTATGGACGAAATAAGTACCAAGATAGAAATAACTTCCGGTTTAATTGTTTGTTTGAAACCGATAACGTTCCTTAATAGCGTATGGTACCTTTACCGTAACCCACGGCATCACCCAATACACCCGCGCTAAGATTTTTGGTGACAGTGGTTATGAAAGTAGAAAAACATCAGTTAACAACCGCATCAACTTGGACTGGTGAGCGCTGCTCCGCTGAGATCCTTAACATATGTCTTCCGTCTCTTGTTTATAGTCTTCTGATGGGTTACCATTTCCGATCATGATAGTACAAAAGCAAGATACGGTCAGTGTAATTATTCCCACATACAACCGGGCCTGGACCCTGAAAAGAGCAGTTGATTCAGCCCTTGCCCAGGACTACCGGAGCAGGGAAGTCATTGTGGTGGATGACGGATCAACCGACCAAACCCGGGACCTGCTGGCAGGGTATGGAGATAAAATCCGGGTCCTGGTTCAGGAAAACAAAGGGGTGAGTGCGGCCCGCAACCGTGGGATTCAAGAAAGCCACGGCAGCTTCATTGCCCTGCTGGATTCCGATGATGCCTGGGAAAAGAACAAACTTTCCTGCCAGGTGGCTTTTTTTCAATCCAATCCCGGGGCAATGATCTGCCAGACCGAAGAAGTCTGGATCAGGAAGGGCAAACGGGTTAATCCAAGGAAAAAACATAAAAAACCGGGGGGCATGATTTTTGAGCCTTCTTTAAAGCTCTGTCTGGTCAGCCCGTCGGCTGTGATGATGAGAAAACAACTCTTTGAGCACAAGGGGATGTTTAATGAGGCGTTTCCGGTGTGCGAGGACTACGACCTGTGGCTGCGTATTTCCCATGACACGCCTGTATATCTGATTGATACCCCCTTAACGGTTAAAACCGGAGGGCATGGGGATCAACTGTCCGCCTCCCACTCCCAGGATAAATACCGAATTCAGTCCATCCTGAATTTGCTTGAGTCCAATGTCCTGTCTTCGGATCAGGAACAGGCTGCTTTAAACGTATTTAAAGAAAAGTGCCGGATTTTTGCCAACGGGTGCATGAAACGGGGCAGGGAAAAAGAAGGCGCCCATTACCTGATGCTTGCCGGCGGCAAGGATAGGCGTGAACTTTCGCGTTTGAAGATTGATTTTAAAAATTGAACATGGCATCTTTAAATACATTTTTAAAAACAAATTGGTACAAGGAGAATTGCAGGATGAAATTTCAAAAAATAGTAGACGATATCTACCGCCTTGCGGTTAACATCGAAGATGAGAATTACCTTTTTGAGGGGATCTGGCCTATTCCCCACGGCATCTCCATAAACGCGTATCTGATCAAGGGTGAAAAGAACGTACTCATTGATCTGACCCAGGACATCATGGGCTTTCCCAGGGCTATTGCCGAACAGATGGAAGGGCTCTCCCTGGCTGTTGAGGACATTGATATCATCGTGGTGAACCACATGGAGCCGGATCACGCCAGCTGGCTGCGGGATTTTTGTAAAAAAAATACCAAGGGCGTGATTTACTGTACCCCAAAGGCGGTTCCCCTGCTCGAAGCCTTTGCCGGGGTCCCGGCGGACCGGGCCGTGGCCATCACGGACGGCATGACCCTGGAAGTTGGGGACTATGAACTCCAGTTTTTTGAAACGCCCAACATCCATTGGCCCGAAACCATGATGACCTATGAAACAAAAAGAAAAATTCTGTTTGCTTGCGATGCGTTTGGTTCCTACGGCAAAGTGGCGGACGACACCATTTTTGACGACCAGCTCTCCGAAGAAAAACATGCTTTTTTTGAAAACGAGGCGCTGCGCTATTACGCCAATATTGTCTCCTCATTTTCTAGCTTTGTACTCAAGGGGCTTACCAAACTGTCCGGACTGGATATCAAGATCATCTGTCCCTCCCACGGAATTATCTGGCGGGAGAACCCCGGCGTGATCATCGACCATTACAAACGCTATGCAGAGTACAGCAAGGGGCCGGGAGAACGGGAGGTTACCCTGGTGTGGTCCAGCATGTACGGCAGTACAAAATCCATGCTGAACCTTGTGGTTGAGACCATAAGAAAACACAAGATTCCGGTGCATGTTTACCAGGCCCCGGGCGATGACATCGGCTATATCCTGGCCAGTGCCTGGAAGTCCGCCGGGCTTATTTTCGGCATGCCCACTTACGAGTATAAGGTCTTTCCGCCCATGTCCCATGTGATTGACGAACTGCTTGTAAAAAAGGTGACCAACAAAAAGGTTTTCAGATACGGCTCCTATGGATGGGTCGGGGGAGCCCAGCGGGATTTTGAATCCAAAATTGAAAAGTCCGGCTGGGATCTGTTCGGTTTTTACGAATGGCAGGGCGCACCTACCACCAAGGATGAACAGGCCATGGTCCAGAAGATCGACGCCTTTTGCGAGGAACTGATTAAGTTTACCGGGTAAAAACAGTCCGGGAAAGGATCTTTCTATTGTATACCCGGGACGGGCGTGGCCAAGTCCCGGTTATACAAAAACATCATGGTTCGACGCCATCTATGTCAAGTCCCATTTCGTCAAGTCCCATTTCGTCAAGCCCCATTTCCCGGCAAAGATTTTGAAGGGTATTCTGGGCTTGATCAAAATCGTATTCGCCAATCTCCCGGGCAAGCTGATCAACCAGGCTTTCCCTGGCATCGTCCGGAATGTGATCCCGGATCTGCCTGGCGATGTCGAGAGCTTGGGTATCGTTCCCGCCGAGCATTTTTTGAAGCGTCATAAGCTGCAGTCTGAGTTCCCCAGGGGCCGGGGCAGGGCCATCCTGTGGTTGTTTTAGTTCTTCCGTGCCTGTGTCAAGGCTATTGATTCCCTGAATAACGTCTGAAAGACAGGCAGAAAAATCAGGCAGCAGGGCCATAACCGTCTGAATGTCTGCGTTTTTGAGTGCATCGTACAGACGTGTTGCGGATTCAAAAACAAGGGTTGCGCTGATATTGCCTGAAACGCCTTTAACCGTATGGGCAAGTTTTTGCGCTGTTTCCATATCCTTGGTGATCAGGGCCTGCTGGATTTTATCTGCCGTATCTGCCTGACTTCCGGCAAATTTTTTTAAAAGATTCCGGTACAAACGCGTGTCCCCTGCCAGACGATATAACCCCTCCTGGATGTTAATCCCCGGCAGAGGACCCAAATTGTCAGATGGTGCCCCATTGCCAACTTCTTTCTTGAGCGGGGTTTCCTTTTCCCGGCCAGATTTTTCTTTTGCAGGCTTTATCCATGTTTTCAAGGCATTGAGCAGCTCCTTGACATCAATGGGTTTGGCCACATGATCATTCATTCCCGCGGCCAGGGCTTTTTCCCTGTCACCGGTCATGGCATTGGCTGTCATGGCGATAATGGGCAGATCCTTAAACCCCGGCAGTTTTCTGATTTCACGGCTGGCGGTGTAACCGTCCATTTCCGGCATGTTGATATCCATGAGCACAGCGTCATATCCTGTTTTCTGCACGGGAGCTAGTGCCAAAACACCGTTATTTGCCAGGTTCACAACAAAACCCTTGTTTTCCAGAATTCCCCTGGCCACCTGCTGGTTCACCTCGTTGTCCTCGGCGACCAGAAGTTTTGCGCCCTGGATTTCCGTCACACCGGGAAGCTGCTCTTTGTGCTGCGCAAAAATGCGTGGATGCATTTTTTCTCCCAGTACCGTCATGATTGCATCGGACAATAAAGACGGAGAAACCGGTTTGACCAGATAGCCGTCAAGTCCCAGACGGCTGGCCTTGTCCACCAGTTCCTCCCGGGCATAGGCCGAAACCATGATAACCGAAGGAATCTTTCCTTCCAAATCGGTTTTTATCTTTTCAGAGGCTTGCAATCCATCCATTCCCGGCATCTGCCAGTCCATGAGAACCAGGTCAAAGGGGGCACCCTGTTTGCGGGCCATGTCCAGCGCCTCCAGGCCGGTTTCTGCACTGTCAGCCTGGATAACCGTGAAGGACATGGCCTTGAGCATTTTTTCCAGCACCGTGCGGGAGATGTGATTATCGTCCACCACCAGGACTTTTTTCTTCAGGATGTCGGCGGCGGCAAAGCGTGATGCAATCGTCTGTGAGCCAATACGTTTTAAACGGACGGTGAAAATAAAGGTGGTGCCCTGGCCATACTCGCTTTCCACCCGGATATGGCCGTTCATCATTTCCACCAGGGATTTGCAGATAAACAGCCCCAGGCCTGTGCCCCCGAATTTGCGGGTGGTGGTGGAATCTGCCTGGGAAAAGGGCTGAAATAATTTGTCCTGCTGGGCTTGGGTCAGCCCGATGCCGGTGTCCTGGACGTAAAATTCAAGCCGGGCCTCATCTGCATCGTCTTCAAGCAATGCACACCCCAAAACAATCTCCCCCTTTTTTGTAAACTTCACCGCATTATTGGTCAGGTTGAGAAGAATCTGGCCCAGCCGGGTGGGATCCCCTATAAGACTGCGGGGAATGTCGGGATCAATGTTATATATCACCTCAAGGCCCTTTTCCTGGGCCTTGATTCCTACAAGATTGGTAACGGTATCCAGAACATCTTCCAGAAAAAATTCAATGGCCTCCATGCTGAGTTTACCGGCCTCAATTTTGCTGAAATCAAGGATGTCGTTGATAACGCCTAAAAGGGCCTTTGACCCGTTTTGAATTTTGTGGAGATAATCATGCTGGCGTGAATCCAGCGCTGTCTGAAGGGCCAGGTGGGCAAAGCCGATGATGGCATTGAGCGGGGTGCGGATTTCATGGCTCATGTTGGCCAGAAAATCACTTTTGGCCTTTGTGGCTTCTTCAGCCACCTGTCTTGCCTCTTCCAGCTCAAGGGTCCGCTCTTTTACCAGGTCTTCCAGGTGATCCCGGTAGTTTTCAAGTTCCTTTTCCGCCTCCTTGATCCAGGTAATATCCTTGGCAATGGATGCGATGGCTAAATGTTTGCCTTTGTCATCCTTTAACAGGGAATAGGTAAACAGATGGGGAAGGACAGTCCCGTCCTTTCTGATCCGGCTGCCCTCGATATTTTTTAATACTTCTCCATTGATACAGCGCTGGTAAAGGCCGCTGTCCTTGATATCAGCTTCTTCCGAGGCAAATATCCCGATGTATTTACCCAGAAGCTCTTCCCTGGAATATCCGTAAGCCTCAATGGTGGCTTCATTCAGATCCATGATGTTTCCGGAAAGATCCGTGATCAGAATCGGGTCCGAGCTGTCTTCAAAAACTTTGGATAAGAGTCGAAGTCCCTGTTCCGCTTTTATTTGTTTTGTAATATCCTTGGCCGCGCCGGCAAGTCCTATGATCTGGCCGTTTTTGTCCAGGACCGGTTCATAGGCGCAAGAAACCCATACCTGACTGCCGTCCTTGCGGCGGACACGGATCTGTGCCTCCTGATGGCCTTCCCCTTTAAGGGCCGCGTCTGTAAGATTTCTATAAACACCTAAGTCCCGTTTATCATATATTTGAAAGGGATAGTCATCCATCTCCATACACTCGGCTACTGTGTAGCCTGTTACCCTTTCAACAGCCTGGTTCACCCAGAGCAGTTTGCCGTCAAGGTTCCGCCAGGACTGCCAGTCGTGGGTGTGCTCCGATATAATTCGCAGCTGCTCCCGGGACACTTTGATCTGTTCAAAGAGTTCCTGGCGTTCAGTGATGTTGCTGTACCGTTCTGTAATATCCGTGGTCAGGCCAGCGATTTTGGATACCTGCCCCTGGGCATTCCGTTCCACGACCTGTCCCACGGAATGGATCCATATCCACCCGGATTGTTTACGGCGCAGCCGGTAATCTTTTTTTAAGGTTGTTTCACCTGCCAATAAGCGCTGAAATGCGTTATCAAGCAATGCAAGATCATCCGGGTGAACAAAAGAAAAATAGTGATCCAGGGTATGGGGAGCTTCCTGTTCTGAATAACCTGCGGAAACAAAAAGCTGTAATGAACAATACTTGATTTGCCGGGACTGCATGTCGATCTGCCAATAATAGGCGTTGGCCGCGTTCAGGGCAAAGTGGAGGCGTGCTTCGCTTTTTAATAATAGTTTTTCAGTCTTTTGCCGTTTGACAATCTCTTTTTTCAATCTCCTGTTGACGATTAACACCATCCCAATGATGATCAGTAAAATGAGGACAGCAGGGACTGCAACCGTCAGAACTTTGCGCCAGGCCATCTTCTTTTCATAATCAAGGGAGATCCATCGGTTGCGGATGGCACTTGTTTCCCGGGGTGTCAAAGAGGCAAGGGCTTTATCCAGGATACCGGCAAGCAATGGCCAGTCTTTTCGCACACCCATACGAAGCTGAGTATTTATATCATCCAGAGCCGCCGCAATCTTCAGCTGGTTTAAGTTGTGTTTTTTTATATGGTAACTTGCGTAGGCCGCATTAACCACGTAGCCGGCAGCCCTGCCAAAGGCAACGGCCTGCAGTCCCTCCAGCGGGTTTTCCACAGGAACATAGATCAGTTCCGGGTATTGCATACGCAGTTGTTTGCTGATGGAGTAAGCATCCACCACAGCAACTTTCTGGCCGTTAAAATCGGAGACTTTTTTGGATATGTCATTATTTCGGTCAACCACCAGAACATAAGGGAAATCAAGATAGGGCCGGGTAAAATCAAGGTAGCTTGCCCTTTCCGTTGTCTTCACCAGGCCGGCCACACAATCTATTTGCCTGTTTTGTGCAGCTTTGAGTATTTGTGCCCATGAAAGCCGGGAACCGTCTTCTTTTTCCATACGTTTAAGGCTCACCTGAAGACGGCTTGCAATCAATTCAACATAGTCGGCAATCATTCCCTGGGATTGTCCCTGGCCATCGATAAAATCAAAGGGGGGACGGTCGGACGCCATCCCGAGTCTGATCACCGGATGGGCTTTAAGCCATTGCTGCTCTTCCTGGGTCAGTGATTTAAGAAAGTGACCGGTATCGGTATCATGGGAATGGCAAGGGTCTGGAATACTGTATAAAAGCAGGAAAAAAATTACGGAAATAAATTTGAACCTAAGCCGCATTATCGTATCCTGACATTACCTTTCTTTGGGTGGGGACTAATTTATTCACAGAAGAGTTAATTGGATCAAAGGGTTTATATATTGTGACAAAAATACCAGAATCAAAGCGTTGAGTAAAGCTGAATCATGGCGCATGGTTGTGTTTTACCGGATTGATTTTATTAAACAACTTAGGAATTTATATACAGGGGATCCCGTTAAAAATTTTGGCCAGTGCAGCCAGAGACCCTTGCAGATCGGCAAGTTTAAACACCTCCAGACACACGGTTCCCGTATAGTGTTTTAAGGGGTCCATGATTTTTTTAAGCTCGCCGGGTGCTGTTTTATCAAGGCCGATATGGTCTTCTGGATATTTGCCGGGCGGTTCAAGGCGAGCATCCACACCGTGGAGGTGAATCAGGCGGATTTTAGGGCCGAACAGTTCAACGGTGCGGGCTATGTCATGCCCGTATTTGATATGGTGACCCAGGTCGGCACAGACGGACAGACCCAAGTCATTGACTATATTTTTTAAAAGATCCGGGGGGTACCACAGGGTTTCCACACCAACCTTTGCCGGGTCTTCCAGGGCCGGAACCAGCAATTCAAGCCCCTGTCGCGCATGCTTTTGCCAGGCCTGAGTGCCCTCCTCCGACGGCGTGGGCTTATCCATCTCCAGATGAAGGGTGAAGCTTGTGACAGGCCCGGGGTAAAAGCGCTCGATTACACGTTTCAGGGTGTCAGCGGCGTGCTGGCGCACCTGGCAATCCGGTGCACATAAGCTGATATCCGTGGGCAGGTGGACATTATAGGTCAGGTCCAGGTCCCGGGCCAGGCAGGTCAGTTCCTTTACATCTGATTTGGACGGGAGCACCTCTTCGGGTTTACTTTCAAACACCAGAAGTTCAATTTCGTCAAAAAAAGCGCCGATTTTTTTGACATTGGGGATGATATGATCCGGATAGATAAAGGAGGTCGTGCCCAGCCTGAAAGGTCGTTTGATCATATTAAAACAAAACCCCGGGCCAACACACAGCCCAGTACCACGGAAACAAGGGCTGACAGCATCATTAACTCACAGGCCTTTTCAATGTGAGCAGGTCTGGGATCATTGAACGTGACGCCGATATAGGGTTTGTCCACAAGCTTGCCATGGTAGATGTTGGGGCCGCCAAATCGCACACCAAGTGCGCCTGCAAAGGCTGCCTCGGGAAACCCTGCATTGGGGCTTTTGTGATTGCGGCCCTGGGTCAGCGCTGTGAAAAATGCCCGCCTGCCCCGGGAAAGGGAAAGCGCTGCTGCTGCCGGCGTAATCATTAGGATGGAGAGCCGGGCCGGAATATAGTTGGCCACATCGTCAATGCGGGCCCCAGCCCTGCCGAACAGAATATAGGTGCCGTTTTTATACCCCACCATGGAATCCAGGGTGTTGATCATCTTGTACATCATGGCGCCGGGAGCCCCGAGCACCAGGGCAAAACACAAGGGGGACAGAAATCCGTCCACGAAATTTTCCGCCACGGTTTCACAGGCCGCCCGGGTGACGCCTGCCTTATCCAGGTCTTTGGTTTGGCGTCCCACAATATACCCCACCTTGATTCTGGCCAGGGCCAGATCGCCCAGGGCCAGGGGTTTAAATACATCCATGGCAGCCCTGTACAGGCTTTTGGTGGAAAAACTGTAAAAAATCAGTACAACCTGAACAATGGCACCCCCAACCGGATGAATCAGGGCGGCTGTGAGAACAACGGCCCAGGTCAGGCCAAAGGCTGTGGCAATCAGGCAAAGGGCAAAGAAAAGACCTGCCCGCAATGGGTTTTCAATCCGTTTTCTGAATACAGGTTCAAAAAACGAAATGGCCCGGCCCATCCAGATAATGGGATGGGGCAGCCATTCCGGATCTCCGGCCAGGATATCCAGGATAAAGGCGGCAGCTAAAATTTGCCAGGTCACATCAAAAAGCATGGTTAATCCTGTTCCCGGGCCAGCGTTGTTTTGATGCTTTGGGCCAGGGCCAGGTTGATTTCATTTGTTTTCAGGGAAAACCGGACAAACCGGTGGGACAGCCCTTTAAAATTGGCGCAGTCCCGGATCAGGAATCTGTCCTCTCCCACCCGGCGGCACAGTTGTGACGCTAAGATCCGGTCCAGCCGGGCCAACACAAAATAGACCGGGGTATCAAAAAGCCGGATGCCGTCCGTTTCAGCCAGGGCATGGACAAAAGCCCGGCGCGCTTTAACAATGAATTCCCGGGTCTGCCGGAAAAAGGGCAAAATCTCTTCAGGATGGTTGTAAATATCCGTGATCACTGCCTGGGCCAGGGCATTGACGCTCCAGGGCTGATAATGGGCCATGAGTTTCCGGATCAATGCTTTGGCCCCGCTTAAAAAGCCTGTACGAAGCCCCGCAATCCTGAAAATTTTGGACATGGAGGAGAGTACCACAAGGTTGGGCAGGTGCGCTAGCTTTATAAGGGAAAAGTCTTCTGCATCCGGTACAAAGGGCAGATAGGATTCATCCACCACAAAGCAGGTATTTGTGTGGCACCGGATCAACCTTTCCAGATCCTGTTTGTCAATCAGGGTGCCTGTGGGATTATTGGGGTTGCAGATAAACACCAGATCAGCCTGCCCGGCGCCGGCAGATAACTGATCCAGATCCGGAATAAAATTATTTTCGGCAAGGGCCAGACAGTGAGATGTCTTTACATTGAGCGCTGCACAGGCATCTTCGTAGTCAGCGTAGGCAGGCCCCAGGATCAATGCTTTTTTTGACCCCAGGGCCAGGGGCAGGGTATAAATGAAAAAGGTGGTGCCATTGCCGGCAATCACACAGCCGGGATCAATGCCGTGATAGGCTGCAAATCCCCTTGACATGCCGGCTGCATCAGGTTCGGGAAGGGCATGGATCAGATGGATGTTTTCCCGGATAAATGTGTGGATGCGTTCAGGCGGCCCCAGGGGATTGAGGTTGGAACTCATGTCAATGATATCTTCAAGCCTGCATCCCATACGGTCTGCAAGATGCTGCTTATTTCCGCCATGTCCCTGAATCATCCCTGAAATCCATTACTGCTTGACATAATTTTTTAACAGCCGACATTCATGCCGGCTGCCATGAACAGCCAGGCTTCCATCACTTCAGCCATGGCACCAAGCATATCTCCTGTGATGCAGTTCATTTTCTGTTTATAAAATGTTAAAATAGCAAAACATCCAAAAGCAAATCCTGAAATCAATATCAGGCCCCTAGACCCCATAAACAGAGAAAAACCCAGGGGGATCAGACACAGGTAAAAATCTTTTGAATTAAGGGGACGGTCGAACAAATCCTTGCCCGTGCCTTTGCCTTTTCTGCCGTAATTGAGGTATTTTATGCCAAATATCATGGCGGCCCTGGAAAAAGCGGGCACCAGGAAAAATATGACCATGGCCTGAACCGGAGAACAATGGGTTTTCACCGACCAGATCCCGGCAAGTTTTGCAGCCAGTCCCAGTACAACGGCAACCAGGCCCATCATGCCGGTTCTGGAGTCTTTCATGATTTCCAGGGCCCGCTCCCGGCCCTGGTGGCTGAAGATCCCGTCTGCGGTATCGCCAAGGCCGTCCAGGTGGAATGCACCGGTCACGGCCACCAGAAAAATGAGATCAACAAGGGCTGCGGCAGGTGCTGCCCAGACCATGGATGCAAAAAAATCGGTGATGACCAGAAGGGCACCGATGATCAGCCCCACCACAGGAAAAAAGCGGATCATGCCCAAAGGAGAATATACCAGGTTCTTTCCCGTGGGCAGAATGGTAATAAAGGCCATACAGGCCCGTAAG
This sequence comes from Desulfobacter sp., assembly GCF_050177295.1. Taxonomy (NCBI): domain Bacteria; kingdom Pseudomonadati; phylum Thermodesulfobacteriota; class Desulfobacteria; order Desulfobacterales; family Desulfobacteraceae; genus Desulfobacter; species Desulfobacter sp. Next base: position 11,296 of record NZ_JBFXHE010000004.1, on the reverse strand, counting down.
TCTGCAAAAAATCCAGGATTCTCCGACCGGGTCATTTAAATTCTCCGTTTCCAAAATCCTGGCCAATGCCGGACCCGGACCCGGACACGATCCGGCCGGATTTTATTTGGTCAGGTTTGATTTGGATTGGGATACCGGCCATGCTCACAACAACCTTGTCAACGGACCGGGCCACCCGCTGGTTAACAAGCCCTGCCATGTCCCTGAACCGCCGCGCAAGGCTGTTTTCAGGAACAATCCCATACCCCACTTCATTGGAAACCAGGATAACAGAGCAGGCAGACCGGTCTAAAGCGCCCGCAAGCAGGTCCACCGCCGCCATGATACCGGCCTCATCCTTTCCCTGGAACAAAAGGTTGGAAGTCCAGAGGGTCAGGCAGTCCACCAGAATCACCTTTGCCTGGGTACAGGTCCGGTCAATGATTTCATGGATGAGTACGGGTTCTTCAATTGTTTCCCAGTCCGGTCCGCGATCATCCTGGTGGCGTTTAACCCGCTCTTTCATTTCCCTGTCCAAGGACACAGAGGTGGCCAGATAGATTTTATTGTCCATGGCCAGATTATCTGCGGCCTGCTTGGCAAAACGGCTTTTACCGCTCCTGCAGCCGCCAAGCACAAGCATGTTCTTTATGTCGGTCATAAGTATTTAGTTGAAAAAATTAATATTTTTGCTTAACCTTAAGGATCTTCTTTAATCCTTCAGGATGGCTTTGCGTTTTTATTCTCTTAACACAAAAAGGAATATCATGATTACGATCTTAAGTATAGTCGGTGCCCTGTTCCTGCTTATAATCGCTTTTCTTATTAATAGAAACAGCGGCTCCCAGGGGGAAGATGAAATTGATCCTTTCCCCGGGACAGCCTCGTCCACTGATTCAAAACCCGGGGCTCGACCTTCGGACGATTATGAAGGTCCTGAATTTGAATACACCTATTTGGATAACAGCATCTCTCTTATAGATGGAAAAAATCTGGCACCCGGACTGTCGCACACACTCCGCCAAACGGTCAAAACAATGACGCCGGTAACATCTGCAGCCTTTAAGCCCCTGAAACTTCTTGAGACCCCTGGTACCAAAGCCGAGCAGATAGCTGCGGTGGTGGCCACAGCCCCGGTTTTTTCTTCACATGTTTTAAAAACCGTCAACTCGGGGCGTTTCAATCTGCCGTCAAAGGTGAATTGCGTGGGCACAGCCATTCTGGTGATGGGATATCATGAGTTTAAAAAAATGGTCATGGCCTATGATTTAAAAAAATTTTTGCCCAACGCCCAGGATGAAGCCCAATTAAAAGTGTACAATGATCTGTGGATGCATTCAGCCTTGGTGTCAACCTGCGCTGCCTATCTTGGGCAGAACGTTTTCCATCGTTATGAACAGGTACTGGGTACAATCGGGCTGTTGCATGATGTCGGCAAAAATTATCTGCCGTTGCTTAAAAAAAAAAGACCGACAGCAGGTCAGATATCTTCCTGTATTGAAGAGGATGAGGCATATGGGTTCAACCATGCGATTTTAAGCAGTTATGTCGCACAAGACTGCAACCTGTCGGATACCATTGTTAATGCAATCTATTACCATCATCATCCCCAGTTCTTTCTCCCCGAGAAAATTCCCATGGATTATCGTCTGCCCAGTTTTATCATCTGTCTGGCAGACCTTATCTGCATGGCCTACGGTTATCACGGCAAGGGCAAACAGATATACCCCATCCGCGAAGAATATTTCGAGATGTATGATATTGACCTTAAATCAATTTTTTCTAAAAAGCTGGAAATGGACCTTAACAGGTGCCGTTTCACTGTGGAATCGTTTATGAAAAGCTGAAAACGATCAGGATTCAAAGCCGCATTAAAAAATTCAAAATTGTATTTTTTAATTTGATTTTTATGCTATAAAACTGTATTTCCATTAAGCAATTTTAATTACGGCAGGGACAGCAGCTTTCTGCAAATAATGATTACGATGAAAATAAATGCAAAACTACTGATGTGGAAAATCCCTTTATGAAGTCCATTGAAGAAACTTCTCTATTATACGAGATCAGCCAAGCATTAAACCAGCACATGGACATGAAAAAATCCCTGTTTAAGGTTTTAAGTGTCTTATCTGAATCACTGAACCTTGTAAGGGGAATCATATTTCTAACAAATACCGAGACCGGAGAAATCCGCATTGAAATAGCCCACGGCATTTCCGAAGACACAACCCGGCAGATCAAATACCTGCCCGGGGAAGGCATTATCGGTAAAGTGATCCAGAACGGTAAACCTGCCGTGGTGCCAAGAATCAGTGAAGAGCCTTTGTTTCTGGATAAAACCCATTCCAGGAATATCACCCAGGGCCAGGACTACTCCTTTATCTGCGTACCCATAAAAAAAGAGAACCGGGTGGTGGGTGCCATCAGTGCGGACCGGCCCTATGAAGGCAAACGCTCCCTTGAAAATGGTGAAAAGCTGCTCACCGTGGTGGCAACCATGGTTGCCCATCACGTCATCAACATTGAAACCGTCCGGGTGGAAAAAGAGCAGCTGAAAACCGAGAACCTGCGCCTGAAATCGGAGCTGGAAAATAAATACAGTTTTTCCAATATCATTGGTAATTCCAACAAAATGCGTGAAGTGCTCCAGATGATCTCCCAGGTATCCTCTTCTTCGGCAACGGTATTGATCCGCGGTGAAAGCGGCACGGGCAAGGAGCTGGTGGCCAATTCCATTCATTACAATTCCGAACGCAACCAGAATCCCTTTATCAAGATCAACTGCGCGGCCATTCCCGAGAATCTTATTGAAAGCGAGCTGTTCGGTCATGAGAAAGGGGCCTTTACCGGGGCCTCCTTTACCAAAAAAGGTAAATTTGAGGTCGCCAATACAGGCACCATTTTTCTGGACGAAATCGGCAACATGGACTTAAGTGCCCAGGTAAAGCTTTTGCGGGTGCTTCAGGAAAAGGAATTTGAACGGGTGGGCGGATACAAGCCCATAAAAGTAGATGTCAGGATCGTGGCCGCCACCAACTCCAACCTGGAGGAGATGGTCCAGCAGGGCAAATTCAGGGATGACCTCTATTTCCGGCTCAATGTCTTTCCCATTTACATCCCCAGCCTTCGCATGCGCAAAACAGACATTATTCTTCTGGCTGATCATTTTCTGGAAAAATACAGAAAGGAGCACGGCAAGGAGATCAAACGCATCACCACACCGGCCATTGACATGATGATGGAATACCATTGGCCGGGCAATGTCCGGGAGCTTGAAAACTGCCTTGAACGGGCCGTCATTCTGTGCAATGAAGGCGCCATTCACTCCTACCATCTGCCGGCAACCCTTCAGACCGGTACCAAGTCCAAGACCCTTCCCCTGTCCCTTGAAGATGCCGTGGCAAGCCTTGAAAAGGAAATTCTTATGGATGCCCTGAAAAATTCCCGGGGAAATATTAACAAGGCTGCCAAACTGATCAATATCACAGTCAGAAAATTTTCATATAAGGCTGGTCGATACAATATCAATTATAAAGATTATCGGTAAAGGAGAATTTCTTATGAAAATGGAACATTATATCCGCGCCATTGCCGGCAGTATGATTCTTATCACCTTGATTCTGGCCTGGCTGGTTTCGCCCTATTGGCTTCTGTTTACAGCCTTTGTGGGGATAAATCTTGTCCAGTCGGCATTTACCGGATTCTGCCCCATGGAAAATATTCTGGAAAAGGTTTTCAAGGTGCCCCGCTGAAACAGCGCAGATTTAAACCATGAAGAGCATGAAGTATATTCTTCATGATCTTCATGTCCTTCATGGTAAAATAAAAAATTAAGCGAATAGGGCGTTTTTAGATACCCCAAACCAAACCCTCTTATTCCATGGACTCGGCGATGGTCACGGTTCTGTCCCCCAGCATGTTCACATAAGACGCCATTTCATTGTCATACCACCCGTAAATGACCGCCTGGGTGACCTGGATGGAACCGACACGGTCCTTGATATTTTCCAGCATGTCCTTGTCAATGCCCTGCATATGTTTCAGGTTAATGGAAATAGACGCCGTGCGGGTATGGGTTTCATGGCCCTCAATTACCGCTGCGGCCCTGGGGGTGCCAATGATATCCGAGGAGACATTCTGTTTGTCCGTGAAGATCAGATAACCGTCAGACTGTTTCTGGGCCGTGTCTTTATAGATCTGGTTGATCAGGTCCCTTCTGACCGGCGGCTTGTCCAGTTCTTCCTGCAGGTTGATGACCAGAATAATCAAAGATCCGGTGGCAGTGGGAATGCGCACGGATTCGGCAATGAAACCGATACTGGCCATTTCCGGGATAACCTGTTGCAATGCCTTGGCCGCACCCGTGGTGGTCAGGATGATATTATTCATGATGGACCGGTTTTTTCTCAAATCGGTTTTCCCGGTTTTGGGCAACCGGTCCAGCACCTCCTGTGAGCCTGTGGCCGCATGAATCGTGGCCATGGATGCAGACAGCACACGATCCAGGCCAAAGGCATCCAGCAACGGCTTAACCATGTGGGAAAGACAGGTCGTGGTGCAGGATGCATTGGAAATCAGACAGTGGCGGACAGGATCATAGTCTTTATCGTTTATGCCCATGACCGTGGTCACCGCATCATCGGGAATCATGGCGCCTTGTTTCAGTTTAAAGGGTGCAGAGGCAATGACTTTCCTGGCACCGGCCTCCAGGTGTCCCCGAATGGAGCCCTTTGGCGCGTCTGATTCGAGATTGGGGTCAAGAAACTGGCCCGTGGTATCCACCACCAGCTCCACATGATTATCCGCCCATGCGATATCTTTGGGGTTGCGGTCTGTGAAAAGTATCTTTATTTTCACCCCATTCACCATAAGGGTGCCGGAACCGGGATCAACATCCGTGATAACAGGTTCTCCCCTGAAGCCGTGTAAAAACGCCTCCAGGCGGCCGTAGGTGGAATCCCGTTCAATATAATGGATGAGATCATCCATAGAGGTACCGACTTCTCTGCCCACATTGATGACGATTTCATCAAAAAATTTTCTGCCGGCATGGTGCCATAACGTCAGTTTTCCAATTCGGCCAAGTCCGTTAATGCCCAGGATCTTTGATGCGTCTGTGCTCATATTTCCTTTGCCTTGTTATTAGATTGAGGTTAAATGGTTACTGATTTTCATCTGCCCCTGGTAGACAATGCCCTTATGGCCGTCCAGACTGATGAAATCCCCTGTATTCATTTTCACGCCATTGAGTTCGCAAAAGCCTGCCTCTTCGTTGCAGACCAGATTTTTACACCCCACCACACAGGTTTTCTCAAGATTGTATGCCACCACGGCGGCATGGGAAGTCAGTCCCCCCCTGGCTGTTAAAATGCCGTCTGCCGCATCAATTTCCAGGATATCATCGGGCACGGTGTCATTGCGAAGCAAAATCAGGCTGGTATCCGGATCCTGCCGCCTGAAGCCGTCGATCTCTTTCAGGGAGAATACGATTCTGCCGCTCATGGCGCCGCCGGACACGCCGATTCCCTGGCCTAACCGGATTTTTTCAAGCCTGTCCGGTGCGGCATCAAACCGCTTGACTTTTTTCCTGTCCCGTAAAGACAGGTCCCGGGCCTGGAGAATAAACACATCTTCAACTGTTTGTCCCTGGAAGGTAAATTCCATTTCCTGGGGATTCCACCCTTCCTCGTAAATCAACTTCTGGACAATGGTTTTCAATTTTTCATAAACAATGGGAAACTGCGCTTCCAGGCTGATCTTGACGTCCCTGCCTTCCATCTCCCTTTGCAGTTCGGATATGGGCAGGGTTTTCACCAGACCGGATACCACATCTTCCCCCTGGTTGCCAATGGTAAAATCCCCCCAGAGCCGGATGGCGTCTCCGGGCAGTTTGGGGCTGTGGGTGAACACCACCCCGGACCCGGATTCCCTGGACCGGTTGCCGAATACCATGGACTGAACCGTCGCAGCCGTGCCCCAGTCATCGGAAATCCCCATGATTTTCCGGTAATTTTCGGCCCGTTTGGAGTTCCAGGATGAAAACACCTTTTTAATGGACAAAAATAACTGGTCCATGGGGGATTCCACTAGTTCTATGCCCTGGTCCAGCAAAAGCTGCTTGTACGCCAGGGCCACCTCGTGCATCTGGTCCCCTGTAAAGTACCGTTTGAACCGGATGGCGGCCTTTTCCTTGTGGCTTCGGATGATGGCATCAAACCGGTCTCTCTGGATGCCGTACACCATGCCATAGGCCTGGATAAATCTGCGGTATGAGTCCCATGCAAACCAGGGGTTTCCCGATTTTTCCCCAAGACTTTCGGCAATTTGTTCATTAATGCCTACGTTTAAAAATGAATCCAGCATTCCGGGCTGGGAAATGGACGACCCCGAACGAACGGACAGCAGCAACGGATTTTCCGGATCCCCGAATTTCTTACCCTCAGCCTCTTCAAGCTGGGCAAGCATATGGGCCACCAACTGCTGGAAATTCACCGATGCCGGGATGTAGTTGTCAATGAGATCCAGACATTTGAACACCTCGGTTGTGATGATGAACCCGTCCGGCACCTTAATCCCCAGGCGCTTCAGTTCTATCAGGTTCAACCCCTTGTTGCCCAGGTAAATAATGTTTTTGCTGAACAGCTCCCCGGCATCAATGGGGCAGACCGCTGCCTTTGGGTCGTAGTTGAGAAGGGCTGACAGTTCATCCTGGGTCAGCCGTTCGGACTGGCGGAACAGGGTGTTTAAAATCCGGTTTAAAAATACATCCAGCTGCTGGAGCCCAAGGGATGTGGCAATCCGGTCCCGGAAAAAAATATCCGCCACCCGCTGGTCCAGTTTTTTTGCCATTTTAGCGGCTGCCGGTGTGTTGGGGGTATTGGCCGCTGAACCAAACCCTTCGGGCAGGTATTTTTCAAGTATATTTTCCCGGCCGATGCGGTTGTCCAGGTTGATCAGGTTCCGGGAGTGCAGGTTGTTGAAATGGTCATTTACCGCATCGGCAACCGCCCGGGTAAACCCCTTGAAAATGTCCAGGTACTGGGTAAAGGAGCAGGTGGTGATGTTGATGGCGTATTTTAAGAATACCAGCTGGGTATCCAGCTTGTTGGATACAATGCCGTCCAGGGCCAGGGCCTGGCGGAAAAGATTAAGAACGGAAAAGATCTTCACAAAGGTCGGTTTGGTGATCAATCTCAAATCAATGCTGTTGATCAGATCCTCAAACAGGACATTGATAATGCTTTCAAGTCTCAGGGTCATGCCCAGGGCATCAAATTTGGCCTCGCTGTATGACCCGTACATGGACGGGATGTCAACGGCAATGTGACGCTTATGGTAAATGGATTCGTTTACAGCAAATTTTTCCTTGGACAGGATAATGTTTTTCAGCTCCGCCATATAGGCCAGAAGTCCGCCGATCCGGCTTTCCAGATCCGTTTCACCCAGGGCATGGAGGATATTCCTGGGATCAGGCAGACCCTGGGAAATATGGGTGTTGACATAGCTTGCAAGGTCCAGGTTTTCAATGCCGTATTTTTCATTGAGCAGGGCGTGGAACCGGATCATCAGTTTTACCCGTTCCCTGTCCAGGTCTGTTACCTCTTCTGCCTTGTCAATGATGGCCTCAATGTCGGCTTTGGGGACGGCAAAAAAATCAGCCGGTGTTTCCAGCTTGTTCAGGGCCAGGGTGCGGAAAACGGCATGGGGACCGTCAATGTATTTTCCGCTGGTTGGGATATCATCATAGATGGACGGCGGCAGATAGGGCTTAAGCGGTGTTTTATCCAGGGTTTTCCAGAACATGATCACTTCCCGGATAAAGTCCACGATTCTCGATGAGCTTTCCACATGGCATTGTTTGCGCAGGAAATGGACCAGCCGGTCCCTGCGGAAAACCGATTCATCCAGGCGGGTGGAAATATCCCGAAGATCCCCTTCTGCGCCGATTTCATTGAAAAAGGTGGGCAGCAGCCGGGCCAGTTGTTTAACCAGATTATACACCGGTGCGATGTCGGCATTTAAGAATGTGGTAATGTCCCGGGGAAACAGGTCCGTATCCCGGATAAACACGCCGCCCACGGCCAGGGAGGTGATCAAAGCGGACAGCAGGCGTTTGGATTTTTTCGGGTGCCTGGCCACCAGGGTGAGAAATACCCGGATATTTTTCACGTGGGCCACATTGCATTTGATCTGCCAGTCTTCTCCGGTTCCCGAGATATCCGGGAATTGAAACCCATGGTCCACGGACCGGTCAATGAAATGGTTGATCAGCTCGATTTCGTCGGTATTGTATACGGCATCCCCGATTTTATGGATGCATTCCAGAACGGTTTCCGGATACCGCCCTTTGTGCTCTTTGAGCAGGGCAAAGGTCTGGTCAACAATGACCATGTCCTTTTTATAATCCTTTCGTTCTCCGATCAGGGTGATCAGGGTGCGGTGAATATCGCCCAACGCTTCCCTGTGTATGATGGAAAGCCCTGGTGCATGAATAATATAAAAGAGAAACGTCAGTTTAACATATTTTCCATAGGTCTTTTCCGGAGCCAGGGCAAGGATCTGCCGGGGTATGTCCCTGAATCGTTTGACATGGTCCCTGTGTCCGGTCAGTTCCATTAAGGCGGATAAGGCTGTCATGTCACCGGGCGCCAGGGCTTTTATCTGCGCCAGGGCCTGTTGCTGTTCTTGAATCCGCTCCCGGGACACCTGGTCTAAAAGCATGAGGATATCCGGCCCGCCCCGCCACTCATCGATATTGTTTTTCATCCAGGCCACGGGATCGTCCTGGCAGAGCCAGAATGCAAAAGAGACGTCAAAAAAGCGAATTAAAAATTTATTTAAGGCCATTCGTAAACTGGGGTCGTCCGGAAGCGCATCTTTTTCCGTCATCAGCTTGACCAGGACGTCGGGCTGATAATAGGAGCAGACAAAAAAGAAAAAATCAGGGTCCTGAAGGGCCGCAATCCGTTCAAGTTCATGGGTCATTGTATGATTGAACACATGAAGTCCTTGTGCCCCGGATTTGGCGATATAATGCAGAACCTGCATGAGATTGTCTGCAGCACTGGATTTGATTTCAGAATCAGATACAGATTCAAATGCCGAGCTGAAAATATCACAGAGCAGATCAAGAACCTTTGGTCCATCGGGCTCGCTGGTATACAAATGAAAATAGTGAAGGGAAAAATGCCGGGACTCGCTGACAATGAAGGCCCAGTTCCGGTATGGATGGGATAATTCCTTTAAAAAAGTTTCCAGGCGGTTGACAATGCCTACATATCCTTTAAAAAAGTCAAGAAGCAGAAGATACCGTTCATCAATGGTGACGTCTGCCCGGGTATCTGAAAGATTGACTTCAAGGGCTTTTGATTTCACAGAAACGACCTCTTTATTTTATTAAGGTGGAAAAATTTTTTTAAATTAAAACGCTTTAGTTTATCATGACCGTCCTGGTTTGTAACCTAGGTTTTAGATTAGCGCCCATTCGTGTCTGCCGTCCAAGTGAATACAGTCAAATAAGACGTGCCATTTGTTTATATTTTTTTAATCCCTGCCTTGACGCAGGTTCCAGCTTGCTTATCTTACCCGATTTTTATAAGATAACATCTTGATTTATCGAAACAGCATTCAATTAAAATCTAACCTGGGTTTTTTAATTTGGTGAACATTTAATGTGAGGAGTAACAACCATGAATAATGATCCGTCTCAATTTACACTCTACAGTGGCGGGCACAGAGGCGCTGAAGCCGAATTTGGAAAACTTGCAGAAAAATACGGCGTCAAGGAAGTTAATTTTTCCTTTGAAGGAAATATTCTTGACAGGGATTCAGGCATGCGGCTGCTGAACCAGGAGGAGCTTGAAAAGGGAAATATCTCAATGGATATTGTCTCGACCCGTCTGGGCAGATCCTTTTCAAAAGGCAATAGAATCAGAAAAGTTATTCAGTCTATTTTTCATATGGTCAATAATGGATACCAGATTTTTACCGTGGGGTGGATCCTGCCGGACAAAACCGTTAAGGGCGGCACCGGATGGGGTGTGGAGTTGGGCAAACTGTTCAACCGCCCGATATATGTTTATGAGCAGGACAGGAAAGCCTGGTTTTCCTGGGTGAATAATGACTGGCAGATGGCCACCCCCATGATTCACCATAAAACCTTTGCAGGGACAGGCACCCGGAACCTCACCAACGATGCTGCGGTTGCCATGCAGGATCTGTTTGAGCGCAGTTTCAAATAGCGGGTGTTTGAACGAATAGTCACTCATCTGCGCCTTGCATCTGGCCAGCTTTTTGAGCATACGCGCCTCTAACGGCCGTCCAAACACGGAGAGCAGCTTTTTGGAAAAAATATAACCGGACTGACCGGGACTTTATCTATGATTTTCCCGGTCAAACGGTCTTCAGTAAATATCGACACCGGCTGCTTTCATCTCTTCCAACGCCGCTGCCGTGGTTTCCGGGGCAACGCCCCGGCACAGGTCTTTGATCAAGATCACGTCAAACCCGAGCATTATAGCATCCATGACCGTGGCCCTGACGCAATAATCCGTTGCCAGTCCGTAAATGATAAGCTTTTTTATGTCTGCGTCTTTAAGGATATCAGCCAGGCCGGTCTCTTTTTTTCCGTCATCAAAAAAACCGGAATAGGAGTCAAAGGTCGGATCCATGCCTTTTTTCACAATGGCCGTAAAAAGGGATTCATCCATCAAAATCCGGGCATTGGGGCTCTCCTGGGTACAATGGGGAGGCCATAATACCTGTTGGCGCCCCTCAATTTCAATGACATCATAGGGTCTGGCGTTGTCGTGGTTGGAAAAAAAGGAAATATGGTTAGCCGGGTGCCAGTCCTGGGTGGCATATACCGGGTAGCCAAGTGCCTTGAGCCGGCGGGTTTGGGTTTCTGCCGCATCAAGGTATTCCCGGTCAGCGCCTTCAACGGCCAGGCCGCCTTGCATGGCCTGGGTAAAATCTGCCTGGATATCCACAACAACCACGGCGGTATGGTCTTGTTTTGTATTTATCTGCATAAAGTATCTGTCCTTTTTGAAAGGTATACCTTAAAATAATATTTTTAGAATTCATATACAAAATTTTTGCACTCATCGCGGATTAGTGTGAAATCTTGGAGATGAGCAAGTACAGATCATAGATCCCAGTCTGCTGAGAGAATCCTATGATGATTTTCAGAAACGCCTCAACATCTAACTATAGTGATGTATCGCAGCCTGCTGATCTCATTCTGGAACCCGGTTACACCAAGGCATATCCCCATGGTATCCGCCATGTTAAGAAGTTGGACAAACTTGCACTAACC
>NZ_JBFXHE010000003.1:0-53698 GCF_050177295.1 Desulfobacter sp. | reverse complement strand
TGCTTTTTTTTAAGCGTTTTTCTGAAAAGCGGTTCGGCAATGTATTTGACCTTGCGCAATTCTTTTACACTGGGCACGCCTTGAACCGCCTTCTGTTTTGCGGCGTCTTCAATAACAACATCAAACGCGCCTATCGGCAGAGGGAAAAACCGAACGTCATTCATGAACGGAAAACATGAAGAGATGGAAAACGGCGTTTGAGTACATAATTCTTCCGGGTTGTCGTCAAACAGAAGAAACCATTTCTGCAGCACCGCCCCCCATAGGGAATCAGAACGGAAAGCCTGTTCCACAGACTCCTGCCCGATGCCCTCAAGGCCGAAATGTACAGGATCCTGAAACTGTAAATGGTATGCAATCATCATACAGGCGCCTTTTCTTTATTTATAAACAGGGCAAACTGTTCCTGATATTCTGAGAGCTGCCGTTCCATCTGCCCCTGTTTGTAACTGTCTGCTGTCCGCTCGGTAACCGAGGTGACAATAAATTCAACCTGGCCGTATCCCCGGGTGCCCTGGCCGCCTATGTAGTCATCCTCCACCAGGGACAATGCCTGGCAGACAAGGTGAACAAACCGGTCCGCCCGGCTGTTTTCCCCGTTTGAACCGGCATCCACATTATAGAGGTCAAGAACAAGATCAAGTCCGAAACGGGCACCGGCAGGCACCCGTTCGAACTGCCGGGGATTGGCCTTTGACGTCAGCCGGTCAATGGCAACCTCGGTTTTTATTTCAGTGCAGTACATATCGGTATTTTCAGCTTCTGCCAGGGTCTGTTCGTTAAGAAGCCTGCTGTCTCTGACCGTCAGGCGCGTTGGGGCGTAATCCGGCTTTGTATCAGCCATGTCTGCAGGAAACCCGAATAACTGGACAGCATCTTCTTCCGGGTTTTGACACAACTTTCCTGTCCACTCACCCCTTTCCTGGGAAATCTGGACAAGGCCAAGACTTTTTTCCAGCAGGGAACGCATTTTCCCCTTTATAGATGAGCCGGGGATATAGGGTACATTGTCAACAGGATTGCGGATCACAACCTTGTCCGCGCCGCCGATGCCAAGCCCTAATGAAGAACCGCCCACATGCATACCGGTAAGCAGTTTGATTTCTCCCTGAATAAAAATTTTGCGATCCAGCTTCAAGGTATATGTTTCGCTCATTGTTTTTTTCCTTATTTGCCGCCAAAGGCGCGATGATAGGCCAGGACGGCCTCAAACAGTTTACAGAAATTAACAAAACGCTTGGGTTCGTTTTCTGGGCTGCCACCCTCAAACACAGCATCAATGCCGATGGTAATTTTATCTTTGAATAATCGAAGCCCTTCTACCCGGTCCTGCCTTCCGGCTGCATAGGCAAGGTAGGGCTTGAGCATCATGAAATCTGTTCTCTGCGTGGCATAGCCCTTTGCTTCTATGGACTTCAAACGGGTAAACACCTGCCTGATTTGAGATGTTGTTAATTTCTTTTCGTTAATTTCCCTTCCCAGCTGCTCGGCAGCATTCAATAACGCGGGTTGAGGACCCTGCTGCACCCATGAAACAATCTGTTCTTTTTCCATGTTAACTCCTTATCATTAACGTAGTTTCAATTCGCTCCAGCGTGTCAGAACGCCAAGAAGCTCAATTCCGGTAATTTCGGTTCCAACAACATTCCCGGTTATAAATTCCTTTATGGATTCAATATCATTTTTTATTTTTTCGCTTTTACTGTCTGAATACCGGGATAATGTGTATACCATTCTCCATCGCCACTTTTCAGCTTGTAATCGTTTGCGGATCTCTTCAAGGGGTATTTTTCCTTTTGATTGTTTCAATTCCCGGGCACTTTCCTGCCAGGAAAGTGCAATCGCTTTGAGCCGTTGTAAAAGCGGGTAATGTTCTTTCTGACTGACAATTGCCATAAGCTTTTCCTGCATGGCAGCAAGGGCTGAGAACTGTTTCCAGTGCATGGGCTGATCAAGAAAGGTAAAAGCGTTCTTTTGCCTTTTCTCCCTGGCCTGAATAAGAACCGTTGTGTGGGATTTTGCCTTTGCTTCAGCCTCACCTGCCATTTCCGCGCTTTTGTATATAGGGAAACTGCCTCCGCTAATCACCATACCGCCGGAAAGGCTAAAGGAAGTATTATGACATGAAAACTGGGAAAACTGCCTGTGAATCTCAAGGGCGACATCGGGCAGTGCGTCCCAGGCGCCAAGCAGAAACAGGTCATCCCCCCCGGAGTAGACCACAGTTACCCTTTCACTCCAGTCAGGATTGGCATTGATCATGGCAGGAAGCACAGCACCAAAGAACTGACTCAATTGCCAGCTCATAGTCGTGATTCTTCCCAGTGAATGGAAACGGGTAGAGTTCTGAATCAGGTCGTGCTCATAATTTTCAAGCCCTTCACTGAAAATACGTCCAAGATTATCCACATCCATACGCAGGATACCAAGCCGCTTGAAGTTCCCGGCACTGCGTTCAGCAATTTCATTAAAGGTTGTGTCAAAACGATGGGAAGAACCAATGGTAAAAGGGACACAATTAACTGGAATGCAGCCCTGGACGGATTGGGAGATCTGATGGTAATCCTCTGAATTGATCCCCATGAAAAGCAGATTTTTTCCATTGATTTTTTCGGGCATTTTTTTAAGGAGCCATAACCGTTTCCCGTATATTTGCATGACAGGTTTACCCTGTTCAGGAAGGCCCGCACCGTTTGAACCGATAGCAATCCAGTTTGCCGTGCCGAGCTGACGTCCTAATTCAGCCATCTCTTTGCAGCCTGTACATATTGTTTGTGCTTTGTCTTTCATGGTTTGGCGGCATACCTCGCAGGCACCCAGGTTTTCCTGGGACCGAACGGCAAATAACAGGTCATAGTCATCTGTCGCGGCCTTGCAGTAGCGCTGCCTGTCCTGATAGACCAGCCGTCGGGTCAGCCGGTCCCAAATCCGGTAAAGCGTTGTTCCGCTTTGTCTTGTCAGGTCATCGGCTGACAAAGCTTCGTATCCGGTCCGAAGATAGAGTGTCCCGTTATATTGCGCCAGTAACTCCATGTTTACGGCATGCTGCATATCTTCAACCGATTGAAGAATTTCGGGCAGATTGGGAAGCATCAGGTAAAACTTTCCGCCGCTGGCATAAAGGATGTTGGTCTGACTCAATGAAAACCGCTCAACAAATTTATTGGCAATAATTTCGGCGAGAAGCTGGATATAAAAAGATTTACCTTTTAACGTCCGGTAGGCACCCTTAGAAGAGATTTTGTAAATAAAATTCTGGATTCCGCTGATATCCCCGCAATACAAAAGAAATTTGAGAACAGAATGGTCCGTGATATTCTTTTCGCTGAGGCTGTCGCAGTGAGCATGATACCAGTACAGACAGCCTGCCAGAGCCGCAGTTACTTTTTGATGATCAAAAAGCGATACATCCGGAAGTTCTTCCCTTCTTGTTGATGCCGGCAGGCACCATTGAAATTCTTTGCAAACGGAAAGAACCACTGGAAGCTGGGCAAATAGATCCAGCCCGTTCCCGGGAGACGACTGTATTGCTTTCTTAAAATTATGCCAGTGCTCCACATAATCCCTTTCCACCTGATTATAGGTGTATTCATCTTTCGGCACAGGAAAAAATGAAGTGAATGTTGCGGCAGATGCTGAGATCGCAGCAGGGTTAATTTTATACCGAAAGTCTTCGGATTTGACCTGCTCCCCGAGAAGTTTAATACGCGACAGGATACTGAGCAAAGGGGTTTGTCGTTTACGTTCCCTGCCGCCGGTATCATAACCGGAAAGCTCATCACCCCCTGAACGCTCATGGCCTGAGGCAATCCGATCCGCCTGGGAAATAATCAGCTCATACATGTTTCTGGGTTTGTGATGCCTTGACGCCATATTCAGGACATTCACTTCTGTGCTGCCGGCAAATCCCCGCTCAAGCTGTCCTGCAGGAAAAAGAGACTTTAAAGCCGATTCTGTGTGATAGGCATGGGCATAACGGTAGTCTTGCGCTACCATATCTTTATCTCCCTGCTCAACAGCACCGGCTCTTTCTGAAAATTTACCAATATCATGCAATAAACCGGCAATGCTTATTGCCTGAAGCAGTTCTTCATCCATTGTCACTCCCTTTTTATTTTTCCTGTTTCCTGTTTTTGAATCCGTTTTTTTCCGGCTATCTTACCAAGTTCATAATTTGTTTGACCATTTTTCCCTCATTCAGGCTGGCGCGTTTTCCTTCTTTGAAAACAACTGCGGTCAGCCATCTTGCCGATGATTTCCTGTAATTGTTTTAAATATTGTTCCCCTTTTTGTTCGATTTCAGGGGATGCTGTTTTTTCCGAAGTCCAGGCATGGTCAAACCCGTTGCGGATTTTGACCATTTCATCAACAATTTCCCGAAGCTTTGGTTCAATGCCAGCCTGTTGAAGTTTCTTAAACCATGGCATCAGTTTCAGGCGGCTTTCTTCGGCAAATTCCGAAAACTTCCATTCATTTTCCGGAAACTGCATCATATTGACAAAAACCTCGGCAAACCGTTTTCTGTATTTACGGCCGTCGCCTGAACTCATATTTTTTTGGGCGTATTTACCGCCCACACCGGCCATACCAATGGCGCCGATAACTTCGCGCATCACCGTGAACGCCTGCATGAAAAGTCGATGTTCCATGAGTACCTCGATGATTTTAATCTGGGTTTCAAAATAGGGCTGGTCATACCGGCCGCTGGGGGGATAGTCCGTGGCCAGGGCGCAGAATTTTTCCCAGACCAGATCCAGCATGAGTTGGGCGGAACCGACGGCTTTTTTGCGGCTGTTTTCCACATACGCCAGGGCGGCATTGACCTTTTGGGAGACGTTGTTCACATCCACGTTTCGGATGCAGTCGGTCATCTCCTGGAAAGCGGCCACCAGGTTTTCATCGGCCAGGGGAGCCAGGGCATCCACCCGGGATTGTTTTGCCATTTCCCCCAGTTTTCTGGCGTCCGCGTCCTCGGTCAGGCGGGATACGGACTCGGCCCAGTCGTTGATGACGTAAAAGTCTTTCATGTCCACAATGGGGTGAGGATCCCCGTCCTGGCGATTCTGGTCGTACCAGGCATACAGCGCATGTTCCAGGGTGATGTTTTTGGCCCTTGTAAGAAAACCAATGGCGCTGGAAAAGATGATGGGAACCGCCCGCATGCCGTGGGTGAAATCCATGACGAGCCTGTCACCGAAACCCACATTGTCCAGCAGCTGCTCAAACCAGCCCCACTGGTTGTCAGCGGTCATATCCGTAGGTACCAGAGCCGGGGTAATGATTTCTGGTTCATGCTTAAGATGGTGTTTGAATTCATCTGTTAACAAGTTCAGATGCTTGTCATAAGATTCCCGGGTGCAGAACAGGACCACCCGGTCCACGGTAGAGCGTTGTGTTTCACACGCTTCCATTGCAGCAAGAATGGCGGTCTGGGCAAAACAGCAGGTAATGCTTTTCTGCGTTTTTTCCGGCCAGATATATTCAGCCTTGTCATATCCCGGCTTCTTGTCGAAACCGCCGATCCCTAAAAAACTTATAAAAACATGAGCCATATTTTTCTCCTATTTTATATGCCGTAAACCCTAAACATCCGGTGTTTAAAGAAATGGGTATTTTTCACGGTGCCGTCCGGCGCCATTTCCTCCCGGGCCTGCCTGACGGTAACGGAATAAACCGGTACAAGGCTGTTGTTCAATGCATGCTGGACCATGAGCCAGGTGGCGCCGAAATCCCCTTGGATTAAAACAACATCACTGGGACAGGATTCCTTTTCAAGCCATGTTCGAAAAGGTGTCAGCGTGTCAAAAAGGCATTTTCTGTCTGCGGGGATTTGTGACCAAAGTGCCTTCAACTGCGCCGGAAGCCCAACAAAGTGCAGTTGCCTTCCCCATATGTTTTGGGCATCAGCTTCCTGATCTTTGGAAAGTGAATGATTAAACATCAGGAACATTTTTTCAGGTTTTGTCTTTTTTGGGGCATTCATCCGTTCATTGTCTCCAGCGCAACCTTTCCCAGCCCGAACGCCGTGTTTTTCCCGGCATGAACGATTTCGGCCATGCGAAGAAACGGCAGGAACGGCCCAAGGTCGCCCTGATAGGCCGCTTGACCTAAAAGACCACCCATATACATTTTCTTATCCTGGCGGGAGGAGTACCGCTGCCAGTCAAACCAGGCCAGGCGGTTGTCTGTCAGACGCACCTGGCCTGCCTGTTTCACCAGGTCCGGGTAATCCAGATCCGGCTCGCCGTTTCCGTAAGTGTTGAACAATGCTGTACACCGGCGGATCAGGGAACGCATTAAAAGGTCAAAGGGCAGATCTGGACCCTGGCCGGTTTTCGTACTGATCCTGAACGGGGTTTGCAGTTTCAGTGTGACACGATCTGTGTTGCCGTTCGGGTCCGGATGCAGAGTCATCTCCGGTAAAAGATCAGGCAGCGTAACCCTGCCGTCCGCTTTTGAGTAAACCGCGTTATTACCAAAAGTGACGGATTCCAGCGTAAAACCGGCCCGGGTGCCGTTTTTGCCCTTGCCCAGGCCGATGCGGCCCATCTGGTCAAAGGCATAGATAAAGTAGGGCAGGTTCCGGTTCAGGTCCCCGAAAAGGACCATGCCGCATACCAGGGTGTCGCCGGCAGTAAACTCTCTTTTTTCGGTTAAAGGCGGTTCCAGGACCATGGGGTGCGGGGGATCGGAAACCTTTGCGTTTTCCGGGGCAGGCAGGGCATGGGCGGTTTCAAATACCAGAGCATAGGTGCAGTTTTGCCTTAAAATACAGGTGGCGCAGGTCTGGTTCTTAAGGGCACACACGGTGCGTTTCAAGGCATGGCCCAAAAGCCCTCTGAATGTGGACCCTTTGTACGCGGGCAGAACTGCGTTTCGGGTCAGTTTGATATGGAACAGGTATTTTCCGAATTTCATGGGTGTATATTCCCTTGGATGTTGTTTTTTCACCGTTTGCTTTATCTACGGAGCGGACTGGCGGTTTTTCAAAAAATCTGTCCGGAAAACATTTATATCATATGGTTGTCAAGCTTGTATTCTGATCTGTGGGAACATATTACCTCGGTCAAAAACATGATGAAAAATGAAGTTTGATTTTCATGGACTGACAGCGTAATATTGGGTCCAATACTTTCCGGTGCTGTTTTAATAATGAACGGACCCAAGACAGTATCAGATTAACTTTTAGACCTAAAATATGCAAGCCTATCACAACCGATTGTATTTGTTAAAATGTTTATAAGAAACTGGAGACAAGATACAGGAAACAAGAGGGCGAAGCGCTTGGGGCGCCCATTTTAGCCCGCATTGTTGGCGTCTTTAGTTTCATTGTTCGTCGTGGGCTCGCGGCCCATGTGGGTTATCAGAAAACCGGCGAGTGTGAAAATTTTCAACCTATTGAATTTAAACGTATTTCAAAGCACAACTGCAACTTTCAGGTTATAGGCAGTATTCATCCGGGAATTATGGTTTTTCATTATGAAATCAAAAAAAGTGATAGTGATGTTCGGAATAGTTTTTCTATCCTGCTGAATCTCGCTTTGATTCCCACAGTATTAAAAATGCGGAAATGACATACCTGGCAGTGTGAAACGCAAAAAGGGGAAGACCACCCGGCCTTCCCCTTTTTAAATATATGCCGCGTAAACGGGTAGTTAAGTTAACCGTCCGCCGGAATAATTACATCGCTTTATGGCAGTCGCCGCATTTTGTGCCGACGTTCAGACCTTTTTCCTTGTGGCAGCCAATGCAGTTTTCATGGATGGCTGATTCAAGGTGCATGATGTCAACAGGATTTTTCTTATATTTACCCTGGAAGGTTTTGTCGCCAGGTTGTGCATGGTTGTGGCACGATTCGCATTTTTGGACATCATCGCCTTCTTTAAGATCGGCAAGGGGGTTGCCGTCTTTGTCATGATGGCAGTCGCCGCAGGAAAGTTTGTAGTCTTCATGATGTTTTTTATGGGTGAATTCAACCAGTTTGCACGGTTTTTTTGCATCCGGACTTTTTTTGCGCGTTGCATCTAAAACTTGGCTTTTCATTGTAATGACGTCGTCTGCTTGGGTCCCTGCCTGAATTCCGGAGGCAGTGAAAAACACAGCAATTCCTGCAGCCAGCAGGAGGGCGAAAAATTTCTTGTTCATAACCTCTTTTCTCCTTGTAAAAGTTAAAACGATATTACTTTTTGTATCTTTATAATTCATTTCCGGTTTTTTTACACCCAAGCCCCGGATAAAGTCAAGACCAAACAAAATGCCGGACCCTGGCGTAATCC
This sequence comes from Desulfobacter sp., assembly GCF_050177295.1. Classification (NCBI taxonomy): domain Bacteria; kingdom Pseudomonadati; phylum Thermodesulfobacteriota; class Desulfobacteria; order Desulfobacterales; family Desulfobacteraceae; genus Desulfobacter; species Desulfobacter sp. The sequence continues at coordinate 45,422 of NZ_JBFXHE010000003.1, read as the reverse complement.
TTGTATTCAGGGCTAAATTTAAATGTTTAAACCGTAGTGAACAGCCTATTTAAAATTTTTGCCGGGAACTATTTCCATGGGAGAACCATGGTGGGGGGAAGAAAAATTACATTGAAATCAGGTCCTGTTTTTCATATAACCCCCAGAGTAAACTATAAGGTTGAATTTTAATCAGGGGAGCGGTCGTGATTAGGCCCGGCCAAGGTGTGTGAATGGCAAAAAGAAATAGAAACACCAGAAAAAAAATACAAGAAAAACAGCGGCACATTGCAAAATTGACGTTTGATGAGCTTTTGAAGCAAGGAGATAAGCACATCCTCGACAAAAAACCCCGGGATGCCATAAAGATGTATAAACTGGCCATTAAAAATTCAAATTCCGAAGACCAGGTTCAGGCGGGGCATCACAAGTTGTTTTTAGCCTATATGCTGAGGGTGAAGGAGCTTGCCGGTAAAAATATGCCGGTGGAAGCCGCATCTTTACGGAAACAGGCCATGGATTATCTGCCGGCTCCCGGCGGTGTTACGGATCTGCGTACCATCGCTTTTGTTATTGAACTGTGCGATATAGGGAAAGCCTTTGCCTACAGCGAACAATATATTTCCCGGCAAGGGACGGATCCCCTGGTGGGTGTTCTACTGGCCGACCGCCTGGTAACCTGCGGAGACTGGGATTTTTTGGATAAGAAAGAAGCGCCGTTTTTTATTTCCCGGGATGCCCCTGTTGTTAAAGCGTGCATTCCTTTGATGGATAAAGGCCAATGGCAGCAGGCATCTGACAAAATGAAGGCATTGCCGAGAAATTCCTGTTTTGCGCATATCCGAATGTTTTGCAGGGCCATGGCGCTGTTTGGACAGGGGGATGACAAAAATATGTACAAAGCCATTTCCCTGATCCCTGAAGCATCTGTATTCGCTGAAATTGCGGCCGTGCTTGGGACAACGGTTCAATCCGTGAAAGAAAACGCCTGTATCCAGGAAAATAAAACCCTTGCGGCATGCCTGTGGGAAGGGCCGTTGGACGCATGGGAGACGGCTGGAAAGATCCTTGAAAAGGAAGAAAAAAATCAGTTTGACAACACAATGCAACAACTGATCATTACCTTTTCAAAGCAAATTTTGCCGGATGACCCTGAATATGCCAGGCAATATCTTGTGGAGACATTGTGGCAGCCAGAATTTTCCAGTCAAAAGGCGTTCATGGCATTTGAAAAAGCCCTGCTGCCCCAAAAAGGTGCATTGTTGCAGACCAAGCGGAAAATTTTATCCATGGACACCCCCCTGGACAATGCAGCCCAATATCTTGACCATCTGGAAAAAACAGGTTCAGACGCCCAGACCCTTGCCATGGTGGAGTCTGCCATTTTTTTATATGTGTGCAGGGCTGCTGTTTCGCAAACTCCCCAGGATAAGTTGACGCGGTTAAGCGATAAAACCGCCGCACGATTCTGCCTTTCTCCCGGTGAGGGAATAGATAGTCTGTGGATGCAGTGTGCGGCCCGGGGAATCCAATGTGATCCCGGTAACCGAGCGCTTTATGAGCTGGTGGCCCAAAGGAACGTCAATGCCAGGGAACCCAAAAAGATCAAGGAGGAATTGCTGCTTTCCATGTGTGAGGCATTCCCAGATGATCCCTATCCCTGCATTGAACTGGCGTCGCTGTATCATGGTAAAAACGCCTTCAGGAAAGCTGAAAATATCCTTAAAAAAGCCATGGAACTTGCACCCTATGACAGCCGGGTTCAGGATATGCACATTCTCTCACTTGTCATTTCTGCAGATAAGAGCCTTAACAAAGGTAATTATCAGCGTGTCCGGCAGGATCTGGAAAAAGCACAGGACCTTGATACCGGTACCAATGCCCTTCTTTTACAGGAAAAAAAGTTATTTTATCAAATTTGTGAACAGCCTGAAATTCCTGAAAAAAACATTGGATTAAATCTGGATCAGTTCCCTTTATTCCAAAGACTTAAACTTGTTTCCATGCTTCGCATGGATGTTCAGGACAAACCTAAAAATAATTATTTAAAGGTGTTTCACAAAATTGACACCTTGTTTAAAAACGAACTTGGGCAGGTTTCACGCCTGACCTCGGAAGAGCTGCTGGCGCTTCTGACGCCTTTCCCTCGGGAGTGGCAACATGTCTTTGCAAGCCCTGTGGTTCACCTGGTGTTTTTGGCGGCCGAAAACAAGGTGATAGAGCAATTAAACGGTGATGATCTCATCAGGTTTATGGACCGGGTTCTTTCACCGGATAATTTTACCCTTTTTCAACGTGAACTGCTAAGACGAACCCGGAAAAGACAAAAAGAACCCAACCATGATTTGCTGCAATTTTACGCTGTTGCCCTGGAAGGTATCATGGATAATGACTGGGATGTGGATAGGCTCATGGATTTGGTAGAGGATGCAGAACCTGAAACCAAGAAAAAATTCAAGGCTGCCGGAGAGTGCCTTTCCCGCCATACTCATGGGCCCTACCGCTATGCGCTTCAGAATCTTGAATTTGAAATATTAGATGAGCTGTTCATCAATGATCCGTTTGATGACTATGATGATGACTACGATGATGATGAATTTAATCTGTTTGATTTTTTTCCAAGCGGCATGATGGATATTGAGATGCTCAACGATCCGTTCATTAAAAAAATTCTTTCGGAAGAGGCAACTCGTTTGAAGCGGGAAGACCCCAGGATGTTTCAAGAGGGATTTGAACAGTTGAAGACTGCGCTGGAATCAGTTATTGACGACGAGGGATTACGTGGTGCAACCACACCCGTGTTAAATAAATTTAAAAAGGATTTGATGAAAAAAAATAATGAATTTATTGGGTTGATTTTGGCGCTCAATCTTGTTTTTGGGAATGAGGGCAAAAAGGGGTTGTCCCGGGAAGCCAAAGCTATTTTTTTTCAATAAGGCACAAAATCAATCCTAAAAAAATTTATTTCAAGGAAGAAATATGCTGAAATCTTATCTTGTTCTGGGGCTATCCCTTAATGCAACCGACCTGGAAATCAGAAAAAAGTACCTTGAGCTGGTAAAGGCCCACAGCCCGGAAAAAAATCCTGAAATGTTTCAAAAGATAACAAGTGCCTATGAGTCCATCAAGGATGCAAGAAGCCGGGCTGCAACGCAGCTTTTTTCCGCGCTGAAAAATGTGGAATCCAGGCAGGCCATTGAAACCCTTGCCTCATCCGTTAAAATCACCCGGCGCACTCCCGGGCTGCAGGAGCTGTTAAATGCCGTCGGCAGGGGAGATGGAAAAATTGATGGATAAGATATCTGAAGACCCAACCCCGTTGTCAGAGCGCGATGGGATGCAGCCGTGGAAAACCAAGGTGCTTGATGATTTTAAAACCTGGCTTTCCCAGATGCCGGACCAAGAGCCCCCGGCCCTGTCCGTGACGCCGGATACCTGTGACCTCTATACCCTGCTTTCTGAATTTACGGCCTTAAAACAGGAAATTAAGATGCAAAACAGGGAGCAGCACCGGACGTTAAAAGCCTTGGGCCAGATCACGGCCATGACCGATGCCTATGGTGAGGTCATGGACCACTTTAATGAAAAGACAAGACAGATTGCCGCGTTAGAGCAGAATATTCGAATGGAGACCGAGAAAAGAACCGTATCATATTTTCTTGATATCCGGGACAGTCTGGTGCGGGGCAGGTCTGCCTGTCCGGCCCCTGTTTCCAAAAAGAGATTTTTCCGGAAATCACTGAAAAACATGGACAGTATTCGTGACGGATATGATATGGCTATACGGAAATTTGACGCATCACTTGCCTTGCTGGGCATTTATCCCCTGGCGTCCACGGGAGCCGTCTTTGACCCCATGGTCATGAACGCCCTGGAATCAAGGACCATGGCGGGGGTGGAAAAGGGAACGGTGGTGGAAACCGTATCCCAAGGCTTTAAAAGAGGCGATGAGGTTTTACGGTATGCCCAGGTGATTGTGGCCGCCTGAACTTTTTAGAAGAATTTTTAAGGGAAAAAGGACGTTTTATATGGAACCGATCATCGGGATAGATCTTGGTACGACAAATTCTGAAGTCGCCTTTATTGTGGATGGCAAATCAACCGTTTTAAAGGAGAATGATAACGGTATTGTGCCCTCCTGTGTGGGGCTTGGGGCAAACGGGATGATGAGTGTGGGAACAGCGGCCAAAAATCAGGCCACGCTGTACCCTGACAAAACGGTTCTTTCCATCAAACGCCTCATGGGTTCACCGGAAAAAGTTGCACTGGGAAGCAATACCTACACTCCCCAGGAGATTTCCGCTTTTATCCTCAAGGAACTTAAGGAGAGGGCCCGGCGGATAACGGGCCAAAATATTACAAAAGCGGTGATCACCACCCCGGCCTATTTTACGGATGCCCAGCGCCAGGCGACCAGGGAGGCCGGCGAGATCGCAGGACTCACCGTGGTCCGGATACTCAATGAGCCCACAGCTGCGGCCCTTGCCTATGAATCTGCTGATACCCATTCCCGGACCATCCTGGTGTATGACCTTGGGGGCGGTACCTTTGATGTCTCCATTGTAAGGATTGAGGACGGGGTGGTGGAGGTTCTTTCTTCCACAGGGGACAACCATCTGGGAGGAGATGATTTTGACCTTGAGATTGAGAATACGCTTCTGGCCCATATTCAAGAGGAATATAACATTGACCTTTCAGGGGATACCATTGCAAGGGCAAGGCTTAGGCATGCTGCGGAAAAAGCAAAAATAGAACTGTCCAGCGCTCCTTATGCCGCCATTGAAGAGGATCACATCGCCCAAAAAGATGGCATGGGTATACATCTTTCCTATGAATTATCCAGAATAGATTTTCAGGCCATGATTGAGCATTACCTTCAAAAAACAATGGACAGCGTGAACAAAGCCTTGAAAGATGCTGCCATGCTGCCGTCAGCCCTTGATAAAATTATTCTGGTCGGAGGCTCCACAAGGATTCCCAGACTTTCGGCCATGCTGGAAGACAGTTTCGGCATTTTTCCCAATCAGGAAATTGACCCGGATCTGTGTGTCGCCATGGGGGCAGCCATCCAGGCCGGGCGGGAAATGGGATTGGATTCTGCCGGCATATTACTGGATATTACGCCCTACACCTTTGGCACTTCTGCCATAGGAGAACTTGACGGTGTAATGACAGAGAGCCTTTTTGTCCCCTTGATCCGGAGAAATACAAAGCTTCCTGCGGTTAAAAGCGAGGTGTTCTGGACCGTTTTTCCCGAGCAGGAAAGGGTACAGATCCAGGTGTATCAGGGGGAAGACAGAGATGCATTGAACAACATTCTCATTGGCAACTACCGGCTTGATTTGAGCCCGCGGCAGCCGGCCGAGAGCCCGGTCATTCTGAAATATGAACTGGATCTTAACGGCATACTCAAAATAACCGCCATTGAAAAGAATACGGGCAAACAGATTACCGGTGTGATCGAAAATGCCTTTTCCGAGATTTCCCAGGACAATGTGTCGGCATCAAAAAGCAAGATTGATAAGGTGTGGGAATCCCAGGACGATTGGGATACCGCAGCAGATGATTCGGATGAACAAAAGGCAGACCCGGGTGAAACAGCCGAAGGGTTTGACTCTCTTATTTCCAGGGCCAGGGATGTCCTTGAAGAGGCTTCTGCCGAAGATTGTGAGGAGATTATTAACCTCATTGAAGAGATCAAGACTCTGGCCGCTGATAACAAACTGGATGAGGCCCAACAGTCAGCCCAGGCCCTTGAAGATATTCTTTTCTATCTTGAGTAAGGCAAGGAGACCCCATGGAAAAATGTCCGGCCTGCGAGGCTCTGGTGAGTCCGGGGCAAAGCGTTTGCCGCAGGTGCAGAACCGATTTATCTGTTTTGTTAAACATTGAAACCCAGGCCCGGATGCATGAAAAAAAAGCCTGGCAGGCCTTTGAAAAACAGGCTTTTGAACAGATGTTTTACCATGCAAAAAGGTCTGCTGCCCTTATAACTACGCCTGAATCCGGCAGATTGCTGGCAGGTGCTGCGGTTCTGGCCGGAAAATATGAAACAGCCGTGAATTTTTTTAAAATCTGGAATCAGACATAAATGAATGATAATCTGCCAAAACGATTTGGACAGATCAATCAATTGAAAACGAAACTGGATTCATATCGTCCATTGACACCAGAGACTGTTTCTAATCTTCATGAGGATCTGGTGCTTCGCTGGACCTATCATCAAACGCTATCGAAGGAAATACGCTGACACTGAAAGAAACCAAGGTTGCTCTGGAAGGGATCACAATTGGTGGAAAAACCATGCGGGAGCACTTTGAAGCGATCAACCACAGGGAAGCCATTTTTTTCGTTGAAGATCTGGTCAAAAAAATGAGCCATTGTCTGAGGGGCAGATTAAATCAATTCACCAATTGATCCTGAAAAATGTGGATGGTAATGACAGAACATCACGGCTTTTGATGAATCTGGAATTGATGAAAAGTGGTTTCCCACCGGTTGTTCTTCCTGTAGAAAATCGACTGGCGTATTACGAGACTCTGGATACAGCCCATACGAAGAATGATTATAAGCGGATTTACTCTTAATTCCCGCTCAAGATTGGTCTGCAGTGGATCCATTACACACCAATATGAGCGTTTTCAGAGCTATTGAGAATGGCGTATCTTTGGTTAAAAGCACTGGCGGAGGACTATCAATTGCCGTGGACCCCTTCATCATCATTTTCACCATCTGATTTAGAATTTTTGCCGAAAATTTTTGTTCCGAGAATGCCGATTTCGTATAAAAGAATCAGCGGCATGGCCATCATGATCTGGCTCATCACATCCGGCGGGGTGAGGATCGCTGCTACCACAAAGAACAGAAGCAGTGCATATTTCCTGTTTTTTTTTAAAAAGGCTGGGGTGACCAGTCCCATGCGGGACAAAAAGGTCAGCACAAGGGGCAGCTCAAAAACAAAACCAAAGGCCAGGAGCATTTTGGATGCAAAGGATAGGTACTCCTTCATGGAGGGCATGGCCTGGATGGTTTCCGTGGTAAAGCCAAGAAAAAACTGGAACCCATAGGGGAAAACAATGAAATACCCGAATGCGGCGCCGGCAATAAAAAAAATAAGCGATAGAATGATGATGGGCAGGATATATTTTTTTTCTTCCCGGTACAGCCCGGGGGAGACAAACATCCAGAATTCATAAAACAGCACCGGGGTAGCAAGGGTGATGCCTGCCAGTAAAGACACTTTAAGATAGATGAAAAAGGCTTCGGGCAATCCTGTATAGATCAGTTTTGCATTGCCGTTTTTTGCCATGGCAGTTACCAGGGGGGCTGTCAGAATCTCAAACAGTTGTTCCTTGAAAAAATAGGCCGCAACAAAGCCTAAGCCCACGGCAATAAATGAGTGAATCAGGCGGTCACGCAATTCGCCCAGGTGCTCGGTAAAAGGACTTTTTTCTTCCGGGTCGCTCATGTCAGATACCTGATGGATTTATGCTTTTGGGGGCGTTGTTTCGGTTTCAGGTCTAGCCGGGGTGCCTGCATCCGGACTGCCCTGTGATGATTCCGGGGCCTTTTTTGTTTCAGGGCTGCCAGGGCTTTCGGTTTCAGCGGCCGTCTGCTGCGGTTTGGATTTGGGATCGTCCTCTGTTATATCCGTGATAACGTCTTTAAGTTTGTTTTTAACAGGCTCTGGCTTGACCTCTTTAACTGTTGTCTCTATATCAATGGAATTTTTCAGATTCTGGGCAGCTCGCTTGAATTCCCCCATGGCTTTGCCAAGGGTTTTGGCCACTTCCGGCAGTTTTTGAGGGCCTATGACGATGAGGGCAATGGCCAGAATCAGTAAAATTTCCGGCATTCCTAGACCAAACATATGCTGGTTTTACTCCTTGTGATTGCTTATTGGATTTAATTACCATGTTGTTTTTACATTGAACCTGATTGGGTGTCAACCGGGTCATTGGTTTTTGGCAGCCGCTGTTTTTGCCCGTCTTTGCCGTCTCCTGTAAGGCTTTTTATCTTTATTGGCGCCTTTTGTTTGATTCTGTTTAAACCTTTGTTTTGGAGGACATGGGACCGGTGCGGGCAGATCCGCCTCCAGAGCCGCTGTGGGATATTCGCAGCTGACCTTGTGGCCAAGAACCGCTTCAATTTTCGGAATTTGAAACGAACTCATTTCGTCGGCAAAACTTACTGAGGTGCCGGTGGCGCCGGCCCTGCCGGTGCGGCCGATTCGATGGATGTAATGCTCGGGTTCCAGGGGCAGGTCATAGTTGATCACATGGCTGATGTTTTCAATGTGAAGTCCCCGGGCTGCCACATCCGTTGCCACCAGGACATTGATATCTCCTGTTTTAAACTGGTTGAGCACCTTGAACCGTTTGTCCTGGGCCACATCCCCGGACAGGACCCCTGCGTTCAGGCCATACCTGGATAGTTTTTCGGACAGATACCGGGCCGTATCCTTGCGGTTGACAAAGATGATAACCCGTTCAAGTTTTTCACGGATCAGAAGATTGCAGACATTTTTAAACTTATTTTTTTCCGTGGTCAGATAAACAATCTGGGTGATGCTATCCGCAGCCGCCTGTTCCGGATCAATTTCAATGCGCACGGCATCCCGGGTCCAGGATTCGGCCAGGCGGAGCACCTCGTCTGTGAGGGTGGCGGAAAAAAAAAGGGTCTGGCGTTTGTCCTTGTGGGGTGTCATGTAAATCAGGCGGCGGACATCCGGGATAAATCCCATGTCCAGCATTCGGTCTGCCTCGTCAATGACAACAATCTCCACCCTGGACAGATTAATCAGTTTTTTTGAGATAAAGTCCAGAAGGCGTCCCGGGGTTGCTGTAATGACGTCCACGGGTTTGTCCGTGAGAAGGGTCTGCTGTTTGTGATAATCTGTGCCGCCAAAAACCGAGACAATGCGAAGATGGGAATATTTGGCAAGTTCCTTGAAATCCTTTTCAATCTGGTGAACCAGTTCCCGGGTGGGGGCAAGGATCAGTGCCCTGGGATACTTTTTTTCCCGCTTGACAGATGTGCGTACAAACCGATTAATCAAGGCTATTATAAAGGTGGCGCTTTTGCCTGTTCCGGTCTGGGCCTTGGCCGTGGCATCCCGGCCGTCAAGGGTATGGGGAAGAAGCCGGGCCTGGATCTCTGTGCAGTATTTGAAATTAAGGTCGCAGATGGCATGCATCAGCCCTGTGGGAAGCTTAAAGTCATGGAACCGGGTTTTGCCCTCCTGGGGGGGGATATGAAAGCTCTCTATGGTCCAGCGCGGTTTTTTTGGGGGGGGCTGGGGCGTTTTAACCGCCCTGGCTTCCCTGTCAGGGGGCAGTGCAGCCGGTTCGGGCGTCCGGGTTTCTGGAATAGTGATACTGGGAATTTGTTTTTTTGGGGGGCCGGTAAAAAGTTTTTTTATGAATCGAATTAATTGTTTCAAAGTGATTTAAACGTATCTTTATCTTTATTTTGAGGGTAATTTAAGGTAAATATCTAACGGTCAGTGTGTTTCTAACAGACACGCCGTTTTTTGGGAAGGAAAATTTCGCGTTTTGTGGCACGGTGCGGATCATAATTTTTAGTATAAAATTCCTTAACTGCGGCAATGTTTAGAAAAAGTCAAAAAAACTTGACTTTTCAATTGGTTCACGGTAACAAGTTCCATAAAAATAACCTGAACCATGGTGATTTAGAATGCTGATACTGTCCAATTTCTTTATGGCTGTTGCTATTGTCCTTGATTATGCTTTAAATATATATATGTGGATTGTTATTGCTTCGGCCGTGCTGTCCTGGGTGAATCCGGATCCGTACAACCCAATCGTCCGGTTTCTTCGCAAGGCTACGGAACCGGTGTTTTACCAGATCCGCAAACATCTTCCCGTGACCTTCGGCGGTCTGGACCTGTCCCCGATAGTTGTGTTTTTACTTATTATTTTTATGCAGAATTTTGTTGTAAAGAGCCTGGTTGGCCTGGCCCGGTCAATGTGATAAGGACCGCAGATGAAAAAAAATTACGGTCCGAATCTAAAGGGAGTTTGTTAATGGGCGTTACACCACTGGTGATCAAACAAAAAGAGTTCTCCACCCGTTTCAGAGGTTTTGATGTACAGGAAGTGGATGCCTTTCTTGAAGAAGTGGCAAGGGAACTTGAATCCCAGGAAACTGCCCTGGAAAATTTCAGGCAGGAAAACTACCGGCTGAATCTGGAAAACCAGGGGTATAGAAAACGCGAAGAATCAATGAGAAATGCCATGATTCAGTCCCAGAAAGTACTGGATCAGATGAGGGAGAACGCTGAAAAATCGGCCCAGGTAACCATTGCCAACGCAGAGGTTGAGGCTGAAAAAATCCTGAACCGGGCCCATAAACGTCTTTCCCAATTGCACAGTGATATTACGGAACTTAAACGCCAGCGTCTCCAGCTTGAAATGCAGATCAGTTCGGTGATTGATTCGCACTCAAAGCTGCTCGAGATGACCAAAGAAGAAAACAAAGCGGCCGATGAATCAGACGCGGCCCTGAAATTTATCCGGCGGGCCTGATTCCTTTTAAATAAGCTTCTGGTTATACGTCCTTATCGTACAGGGCTGTGTTGTTTTATGGACAGGTGTTTCCAATATTCTCATTCAGGGGGCAAACAACAAAAAAGGGGCAAAAATGGCTGAAATTGATGCATTTTTTAAGCTTATGCATGACCAAGGGGCGTCCGACCTGCACCTGACGGCGGGGCAGCAGCCTGCGTTAAGGCTTCACGGCGACATTGAGCGAATTAAATACGATAAGCTGACCAATGATAAGCTGAGGGGCATGCTTTATGAAATCACCTCCCAGGAAAAAATTAAGGAATTTGAGGAGACCGGGGATGTTGATTTCGGATATGAAATTCCAGGCCTTGCCCGCTACAGGGCCAATTTTTTTATGCAGAAAAACGGCATAGCTGCTGTCTTCCGCGAAATTCCATCGGATATCATGACTGCCGAAGCGTTAGGGCTGCCAGCGGTGATTTCAAAACTGGCAGATCTGCCCCGGGGGCTTGTACTGGTGACAGGACCCACCGGGTCCGGTAAATCAACCACCCTTGCTGCCATCATTGACCAGGCCAACAGAAACAGAAAAGACCATATTATTACCGTGGAAGACCCCATCGAGTTTGTTCACAAAAGCCAGAGCTGTATTGTGAACCACCGGGAAGTGGGGACCCATACCAAAACCTTTTCCGCCGCGCTTCGCGGGGCCCTGCGTGAAGATCCGGATATTATCCTGGTGGGAGAGCTTCGGGATCTTGAAACCATTTCCCTGGCTATTGAGGCGGCTTCCACCGGTCATTTGGTCTTTGGCACCCTGCACACATCAAGTGCCCATAAAACCGTGGACAGGCTTGTTGAGGTATTCCCCAGCACCGAGCAGGCCCAGATCCGTTCCACATTGGCAGACGGCCTTCGGGCCATCGTGGCCCAGGTGCTGTTTAAACGGGTTGATAAAAAGGGCCGGTGCGCTGCAATGGAAATCCTTGTGGCAACCCCTGCGGTCAGAACGCTTATTCGTGATTCCAAAACCCATCAGATCCCTTCCATGATCCAGACCGGCAAGCAGTTCGGGATGCAGCTTCTGGATGATGCCATCATGGCGCTGTATAAACAAGGGAAGATCAGTTCCGAGGATGCTTATTCAAAGTCCAATAACAAATCATTGTTCCGGCCGTTTCTTAAACACCCGCCTGCGGATTTCACAGAAGCGTGATCGCCGGTTTTGTGACATAACAGGAGCAAGGCATGAAAAAACAGCAGCTTGATTATATTCTTACCAACATGCTGGATTCCCACGATAATGTATCTGACCTGAATATTACACCGGGAAAACCCCTTCAGGTGGAAAGCTCAGGCCAGCTTACGGCCGTTGATCTGGGTTCGGGGTTCAGTATTCTGACACCGTTTCAGACCGAGGTTCTGGCACTCAATCTTATTAATAATGACAGAAAACAGATTGAAACCCTGCTGCGGGAAGGCAGCTGTGATTTGTCCTACCAGCTGGGCACCAAGGCAAGATTCAGGGTGAACATCTTTTCCAGGTCAGGCAAATACGCCATTGTATTAAGAAAACTTGAGACCACCATCCCCACCATTGAAAAGCTTAATCTGCCGGCAAGTTTTCATAAAATGGCCGAGGAGAAGAACGGCATCATCTTTGTTACAGGGGCCACAGGTTCTGGTAAATCCACCTCACTTGCCGCACTTTTAGACAAAATCAACGCGACCAAATCCGTGCATGTGATTACCCTGGAAGATCCCATAGAGTACCAGCATACCCAGAAACGCTCCACCTTTAACCAGCGGGAGCTGGGTATGGATTTCGACACCTTTGCTTCGGGACTGCGGGCTGCCTTGCGCCAGGCCCCCAAGGTGATTCTGGTGGGCGAAATGCGTGACCGGGAAACGGTTGAGATCGGCCTGGCCGCTGCCGAGACCGGCCATCTGGTGGTCTCCACCCTGCACACCGTGGATGCCGGACAGACCATCAACCGCCTGCTGGGCATGTTTTCCACAGAAGAGGAAAGGCAAGTTCGCATCCGTCTGGCCGACACTGTCAGGTGGGTGGTGGCCCAGCGGCTCTTGCCCAAGGTGGGTGGTGGGCGGGTGGCTGCCTTTGAAATTATGGCCACCAACCTGCGGGTTAAGGATGCCATTTTAAACGGAGAGTCCGAAGGCAAGACCTTTAATGATATTATTGTGGCGGGTAAGCCCCAGGGCATGATTTCCTTTGACGAGTTCATTGTAAGTTTGTATGAACAGGGAAAGATAGACGAAAATACGGCCACGGCCTATGCGTCACGCAAAGATATTGTGGGCAGGGGGCTTGACCGGATCAAGAGTGCCAGGGGGGAATCCACCAGTGGCATTCAGTCCCTTGAGATTGACCGCAGTTATGGGGAGGACGACGAGGAGGAGGACGACTACTTATTATGAAGATTGCTTGCCCGGCATGCGGCAGAAATGCAAACCTGCCCGATGGTAAGATACCAAAAAACAAGGATTTTTCATTCAAATGTCCCCAATGCGGGGCCTTGGTCCCGGTCAAGGCATCGGCTAAAATCCCCGGGGGTGCCGGTTTTGAGCAGAACACAGCCGGCATGGGCCCGGATGATATGTTCAAGTTGAAGGCCGGCGGCGCGAAAAAGGCGCTGGTCTGCCTGACACCTTGCCTTGGCCGCAACCGGATCATGGCTGCACTGGAACATGCCGGTTTTACAGCCCATGTCCCGGAAACGCCGGCCCAGGCAGTGAAAAATCTTGAATATTATGTTTACCCCCTGGTGGTGATAGATGACGCCTTTGGCGCCGGCAAGGCCATGGCTGCCAAGATGAATAATATGGATATGTTTCTTCGCCGCAAGACCTGTCTTGTCCGGATCGGTCCGGGTTTTGAGACCGGGAATGCCATGACGGCCCTGAATCTGAGCGCAAACTATGTGATCAAATCCCAGGATCTTGAACAGGAAGATTCTTCCCTGGTGAATCATGTTCTGGCCGTGGCCCTGTCCGAACATGAACAGATGTATGCTGTGTTCAACGATTCAATGAAGGCTGTGGGCAAAGCCTAACATCTCTTTGTCCTGTTATGAATCTGCGCGCGCAAAACTGGCATGGGCCAGGGACCCTGGCAGAGTGGCTCAAACGGATATGTTCGGTTTTAAATCTGGCCATTCTTTTGGTGACCTGCATTATTGTTGTATCTGAATTCCGTTTTGACTGGTGTGAGCGTCTGGTGGGCAATTATCTTTCCTTTACCAATGACGCCCGCCCTGAAAAAGGTGCCATCTGGGAGGCGGGACGGCACATGGTCAGTGCGCTGCAATCCCTGGACCAGATGGCCCTTGCCCGGGAAAGTGCCGGACGAACAGTGCGGACGGCAGATTCCTTTGCGGATCTGGCTGCCAAGCTGGGGCCTGGAGAGTGGGCCAACCTGAACAAGGAGCGGTTCAGGGAGCTGTATCTGTCTTTACCCCCCTATCGCCGCAGGGATGTGGTGGATCCGGTGCGCCTGGTGTGGCTGCTCAACGGCGGTGCCACCGACCGGATTTTCTGCGAAGGCCGCATAGGCGGCATGAAAATTTTTTTCATTGATACCCAGAATCGGGTTGTCCAGCAGGTGGATCTGGATGTCCAGGCTTTGGAGAACGACGGCGGCCAAGCCGTGGTTCCGGGAACCCTGGACAATGCCCCTGAATTTTTTGGCAGAATCTATCCAGCCTCTCTTTTCTTTACAGCCGTCTCAAGGCTGCCTGGGGACATGAGATCAGAATTGATACTGGATACCCAGGATCTTTTATCTGAAAAAGGCTCCCTTGGCCGGGTGGGCGTGGGCAATTCCGCCCAGGACGGTTTTATCTGCCTGGGATTTGAATTCCGGCACCTGGGACAATCCCGGGTGGTGGAGGTCAAAGCCCGGGAATGGGCAGTCTGGCAGTTGACCCTGGTGCTGAGGGGAGAAGGCTGATGCGGCTGTTTTCATGGCTGGTCTCCCTGGTGCGCCTGCTGTTCTATTCAGGGCTTCTTGCCGTTGGTATTATGGTGGCGGCAGGCTGCCTCATGGTTTTTCATATTTCCCAGGATCTGCCCAAACTGCCCTCGCCGTTAAGCCGTATCATTGAAACCCCCCAGAGTCTGATCTACGCCGCAGACGGCCAGGTACTCATTGCCCTTGGCGAGAAGACATCCGTTTCCCTGAACATGGTATCTCCGGATTTTCTCAATGCCATTGTGGCCACCGAGGATCACAGGTTTTTTGAGCACCATGGTGTAAATAAACTGCGTACCTTTAAAGCCCTGTATATTACCCTGTTTGAACCCGGCCGGATTCAAGGGGCCTCAACCATTACCCAGCAGCTGGCCAAGAATCTGTTTTTCAGTTTTGAAAAAACCTGGCAGCGCAAATTCAAGGAGATGCTGGTGGCGTTTCAGATTGAGCAGGCCAATACCAAGGAGCAGATCCTTGAGGCCTATATCAATCAGATCCATTTCGGGGCCGGGGCCCAGGGCATTGAAAAGGCGGCCCGCATGTATTTTGATAAACCTGCCCAGGATCTGACCCTGGCCGAAGCTGCCCTGCTTGCGGGCCTGCCCAAAGCTCCCACCCAGTACAATCCTTTCCGGTATTATGATAAGGCCCTTGCCCGGCGGCGGGTGGTGTTAAACAGCATGGTGGCGGCCGGGTTTATCTCGGCGGATCAGGCGGCCAAAACCGATGCTGTTCACCCGGAACTGCACGATGGCCGCAAGGATGCCCGCACCGGCAGTTATTTCCTGGATGCCCTGATTCAGGAGCTTGTGAAAATTTACGGTGAGGATGTGGTGTATCATGGCGGCATAAAAGTGTATTCCACCATGGATTCAAAACTCCAGGCCGATGCCCGTACCGCTGTGGCGGAAGGGATGGCCCGGCTTGACGAACTCATGGGCTTGGATAAAGAGGTGAAAGAAAAACCCCAGGCTGCCCTGGTGGCGATTGATACGGCCAGCGGTGCGGTCAAGGCCATGGTGGGCGGCAGGGATTATTATGCCAGTGAATTCAACCGGGCCGTGAACAGTAAACGCCAGGCAGGCAGCGGATTTAAACCCTTTTTATACTATGCTGCTTTCAGGGATAGAAAGCTTCACCCGGCCACCGTGTTCCAGGACAGGCCTGTGGCCATTCCCGTTACCGGGGCGCCTGACTGGTACCCCCGGAATTTTGAGAAAACCTTCAGGGGGCCCATGATCCTTAAGCAGGCCCTGATCCAGTCGGTGAACACCATTGCCGCCCAGGTGGTGGTAAGGGTGGGGCCTGCTGCTGTGGTGGATGTGGCAACGGCCTGCGGCGTAAAAAGTCCTTTAAAATCCGTATACTCTTTGGCACTTGGTTCGTCTGACGTCAGTGTCATGGACATGGCAGCCGGGTTTTCCACATTGGCTTCTCTGGGTATTTACCATGACCCTTTTTTGTTCTGGCGGGTTGAGGATGCAAGGGGCCGGGTGCTTTTTGAGCATATTGTCAAGGACCGCAGGGTATTGGATGCGGCAACGGCTTTCCAGGTGGTGGACATGATGGAAGGCGTTGTGGACGCAGGATCGGGCAGGGATGTCAGGCGCCTGGGGTTCCAACGGCCGGCAGCCGGGAAAACAGGCACCACGGACAATTATAATGATGCCTGGTTCACCGGGTTTACCCCGTCCCTTTGCGTGTCCGTATGGACAGGGTATGACAAAAAGAAAAAACTCAGCGACAAAGACGGCAGGGGGATTACCGGGGGCCGAGGGGCCGTGCCCATATGGACGGATTTCATGATCCGGGCCATGAACGGTGAGCCGGAACGTGATTTTTTGATTCCTTCGGATATCCGGTATGAAATCGTGGGAAAGACCACGGGATGTCCGGCTGTATCCCGGCAGAATATGGATGGTGGCGACGATTCGCCGCAGCCCGTGGCAGACCCTTCCGGCACCATTCGTGTGGCGTTGAAAAAGGGCCAGAACCCCTGCCGGGGATATTAAGATGATTCGCATTGTCCGACATATCAGTGTCCGGTTCTGGCTGACAACCCTGATGGTTCTGCCTTCAGGGTTTATCTTGTTTCCCCGGTTGTCCGGGTGGCTTTCGGATATGCCTGCCTCGGTATTTATCCCCCTGATGTATGTGTTCTGTGGTCTGGGACTGGGTATATTCATGGATATTGCCGGGCTTTGGCGCATCAGGGGACTGGTCCGGGAAGCGCAGTTGTGGGAACGTTCCGGTATTGCCACCCGGGCTGAAAAAAAGTTTATCCAGGCCGTCCGGATCTATGACAGCGCCTGGATATCGCCTTTGGCTGCGCGGCGGGCAGAGCCCATGCTCACCTCTTCCCTGGCGCGGTTTTACCTGGCGTCGGGCAGCCGGCGCCAGGAAATCCAGGGCGCAGCCAGTGCCTGGCTGGCACAAAATCCCAAAGACGAGAGCCTTGCCCGGTTCTGGCTTGAGCGTATCCAGGATCAGGATATGTCCGGAACATTCACTCAGTCCATACTTACGGCGTTGGCAGATAGCTGGTATGCAGATCCTGATCTTTGCCGGAGACTGGTGGGGCTGTTTTTGGACCAGGGCAGGATGGATTTTTCTGCAAGGCGCCTGTACCGGTCTTTCCTGGATATGACAGACGGAGACAAAGAAGCATCACAACAGGATAAGGCCCGGGCTGAAACGATCCGGGACATGATGTTTGTACACCTGGATACGCCTGCACCGGATCCTGAGCCGGAGCCGGAAATGCCGGAAGCGGGATGGGTTACCCTTGGGGATGAACGGGTTGATCCGGAGACATTTACGCTCAAGGATCAAGGGGGCCACGGCCAATTGGCAAGGCTGGGTGACCAGATATTTGAGGAGGGTCCGGCAGGGTGGCGGCCGGAAGAAAATATCTATACCAGTAAGCAAACTTTTGGCCGGATGTCAGCCCTGGTGTCCGGAATCGGCAGAAAAGCGGCCGGGGGTGGATCTTTTATCGCAGATAGTACCGGAAAAGCCAAATACGCTGTTTTAAATTTGATCCAGGCCCGGGAAAAATGGTGGGGCCGGGTGCGGGGCATCATGATTGCCTGCTTGGGCGTCTGGCTGATTTTTTTTGTCTGGAACACGCTTTCCCACATGTTTAAAACGG
The DNA here is from genome assembly GCF_050177295.1 of Desulfobacter sp. Taxonomy (NCBI): domain Bacteria; kingdom Pseudomonadati; phylum Thermodesulfobacteriota; class Desulfobacteria; order Desulfobacterales; family Desulfobacteraceae; genus Desulfobacter; species Desulfobacter sp. Next base: position 27,772 of record NZ_JBFXHE010000003.1, on the reverse strand, counting down.
CAGAGCAGCCGGCCCAGCAGATAAAGGTCGTGGTTCCAAAACCCTTTACCATCCAGGTGGCTGCCTACCATAAAAAGGCACATGCCGACAATTATATGTCAACCCTTTCCCAAAAGGGAGTAGAGGCCACCATGAAAACCACAGATGGCGGGGGACAAACCTGGTATCTGGTCCGGGTATCTGAGTTCACGGACCAGAAAAGTGCCCAGTCTTACGGCAACCGGCTCAAGGCTGATCACATCATTGACGATTTTTTTGTAACCCCAAAATAGAGCCCGCCTGTTTATCTTTTCTTCCAATTTGAGATTCAAATCATCAATTTGTAAAATCTTTCTTGTTCCCTTTCTCATTTTCCGATAATATATCGTAACAACTAAAAAAAAGTAAGAAATACACAGCCTATGATCCATAGAACCGTTTCAGATAAAACCCTTCAGCTCGCATCACAATATCCGGTGGTCACTGTTACCGGGCCTCGGCAATCTGGTAAGACAACACTGTGCAAAATGCTGTTCCCGGATAAATCATATGTTTCCCTGGAAAATATCGATGACCGCCAGTTTGCATTGAACGACCCCAAAGGGTTTTTAAACAAATTTCCGGATGGTGCGGTGATTGATGAAATCCAACGAGTACCGGACCTGTTGTCTTACATTCAGACAATTGTTGATGAGCACCAGCATGAAGGTATGTTCATTATTACCGGCAGCCAGCAGTTTGAGTTGATGCAGCACCTTTCCCAATCCCTTGCCGGCAGGACAGCGCTGATCCGCCTTCTTCCTTTTTCCATTGAAGAGGCATACGGCCAAAAAGCATTTTCTTCCCTTGAAAACACGTTATATACAGGATTTTATCCGCGTATTTTCGATAAAAATCTAAATCCGTCCGAAGCAATGCTTTTTTATGTGAACACCTATGTAGAAAGAGATTTGCGCCAACTTATCAATATTCAGGATCTCTCAAAATTCGAAGTTTTCCTCAAGCTTTGTGCCGGTAGAACAGGGCAGATACTAAATCTTACCAGTTTAGGGAATGATGCAGGCATCAACCACACCACGGTAAAACGATGGATCGGTGTATTGGAGGCAAGCTATATTGTGAAACTATTGCGGCCGTTTTACAAAAATTTCAACAAACGCCTTGTTAAATCCCCCAAGCTTTATTTTCTTGATTCCGGACTGGTCTCTTTTCTTCTGGATATCCAGAATGAAACCCAGATGGCCTCCCACCCCTTAAGAGGTCCAATATTCGAGGGCCTAGTGGTATCTGAGTTGTTGAAAAAGCGTTTCAACGCCGGGTTGACTGACAATTTATATTATTTTAGAGATAACACGGGAAATGAGGTCGATATCATCTGCGACCGGGGCCAGGAATTAATTCCCATTGAAATAAAATCCGGCCAGACCATCAGTTCCGATTTTTTTAAAGGGCTTCGTTTTTTAAGGAACCTGACGGACAATATCCATCGTTCATACCTTGTTTATGGGGGAAACGAAAATTACAAGCGAGAAGGATTTGAAGTCGTCGGCTGGCAAGATTTTGGAAAATTCATTTCCCCATGAATAAGGCATGGTATGAGCTCCATGCTATTACTGAAGTATGAACGTGCTACTGACAATCTGATTTCCTGGTTAGTGAGGAATGGCGGCTTAGTCCTTACTAACCAGGAAATCAGAAATGCCATGACCCAGTCAGCTATCCGGGAATTTCTCGAAGAACTGGCCGAGGACCAATATCTGAAAAAGTCAATTGGTGACCAGAGCAAACACATGGTGGATCAGGAACTGGTGTTGCGGTTTCTGGCGGTATTTCAGAAGTTATATTTTTGACCATGGGCCTTAGAGCCTGTTTGGTAATTGATGAATCGGCTGCAATCTCATGAAAATGGCCCCAATTTCCCCAAATTTTATGCCAATAGTCCGGCTATTAACAGAAAATTTGTGAAAATTGGTTCTCATTTTCATGAAATTTCGCTTCGATTCCCTAATTACCAAACAGGCTCTTAGAGATTGATCACCTTGTCCGCCAGCTGCATGGCTGTGATAATATCCAGCATATTGGTGGTCTGGCCAATGGCTTTTTTTTCCATCAGTCCCAGGTGGGTCAGGCAGGTCCCGCACACAAGAATGGTGACGCCTGATTCTTCAAGCGCGCGCAGTTCATCAAGCACTGCAGAGCCACCCGTGGTAAGGGTGACGCCATGGTTGACAAAAACCAGGCGCCACAGATCCTTCCCCATCTCCTTAAGCGTTTTGATGAAATTGATCATCAGCTTTGCGCCCAGTTCATCATCCCCAACACCCAATTTGTTGGATGCGGCCATCACCATGATTTTTGCCGGGATGTTTTTGGGGGATGACTCTAGGGCGGGTCCCGGCTGCCCTGTCGGCCCGGAAGCCAGCTTTACGGCAGCGGCCCGGTCCCGGGTGCCTTCCACAACAGACAAGGCCCCGTCGGATTCCACACCGACTTCAAAACCGGCATAGGTTAAAAACCGGCTGACGTTTTCAATGGCGGCATCATTGTCCACCAGCACCCGGATATGTGATAATCCTTCGCTTTCAAGGCATTTCTTTGTTTCGAGCACGGGTGCCGGGCAATCCATTTTCCTGCAGTCAAGTTCTTTTACCATTTTATTTTAAGTCCTCCTTGTTAAAGACGAACCGTTTTTTCGTGCCCAACCACAGATTTTGCAAAAACCTGAAAACCGCCATTTAACGGGAAAATCCCGGCACTGGGACGGTTTGACAGGATGGATGCGGCAGCCATTGCTGTCCAGGAAAATACAGGCCCCGTCAAAGGCATCAATGATTGAAAGCCCTTTGCGGTCCCGGGTCAGACAGGTGAAGGTTTCTATAAAATCCAGGACATTCATATTCAGAAAATCCGCAATGATATCAGGTTCGTTCGCGTCCAGGCGAACATGGCCGCTTTGTCTGCAGCAAGCCCCGCACCCTAAGCATTCAAATCGTGTCAGGTCCAATTTATCGTTTTGTGTCATTGTTTACCCAGGTGTTGGGGTTTTATTCTAAAGGACCGGCCAGGGTAATTTGAACTGAGGCCCTGAAGGCGTCATCTGACGCGTCTGTCTGTTTCATGTCATCGGGTTTTTCAGGGCCTTGGTTGGTGTCGGAAGCGCCCTGGTCGGGTGGTCCTTCCCCGGGAGGTACTCCCTTGGACCGCTCATCTTTGTTGCCCTCCAGGCTTTCCCGCCGTTTCATGGCAAAAGACTTGCCTTGGGCTGACAGGGCAATGTTCATCACTGAACCTTCTATCCGGGGTACGTCGAAAAATATTGCATCAAGGCTGATCACCGCTTCAAAAATCAGGGTGTGTCGGTCTGCATCTGCCAGGCCAAGGGCTATACCTGTGACCCGGGCCTCCTTCATGGACATGGTCACGGGGCCCGAAGAGAAGGGATAAGTCACGACCAGGGTATCCGGCAGTTTGACGCCCGGCATGGATCCAGGCGGTTTGTCCTGGGCCATGGCCGGCGAATCCGGTGTATCCCCGGGGTTCCCCTTATCCGGACCATGCCCGGGTCCGCCCCGGGGTTTGAAGGGGGCGCGGCCTTTGAGCTGGATTGAAAAAGGCTTGGCATTTTTTTCTCCTGTTTCCATGGACAGGATTAAACCGTCCTGGGTCAACTGCCGTGCTATTCCTGGATTTTTGACTTCAGCCAGCAGACAGATCTGTTCGGCATTGTTGCTGATCCACATTTTTGTGTCTGTTTTGCTGTCTTTGTATTGCGGGGCGGATCTGGGCCAGTCCGCTTTGCTGCCGTCTGCATTGATGGTCCGGCTGTTCCATTTTCCCAGGGCTGTTTGCGGCGGTTCCGGTTTGGGCGAGCCTGCACAGCCGACAATTAAACCTGCGGCAGCCAGGGCTGTTATTTTTCTTAAAAAATTTTTTTTGTCCATTTTTTTATCCATGCACATTTGGGTTTCCTCCTTGTGCATTGTTTTTTACTGCATTTGTTTGGTAAAGACAAGATTGTCAAATGAACAGATTGATATTGGGCAGGCGTAATGTCTGGGGCGGCGGGTCCAGAAGGCGCTGTATGTTGCCACAAAGTTGATTCATATCTTCAGCCCGTATCAGGGATTTTAAAATGGCGTTGGAGAATTTGAAATTGGCGCAGAAATACGGGGCAAATTTTTTAAACATCTTCAGGGCAAACCGGTCCTCATAATAGCCGCTTAACAGCCTTGCCATGTCCAGGGCGGTTTCCATATAAATGGACGGTTCCGGTTTAAAGCCTTTTGTCCACTGGGCAAAAATCCAGGGCTGGGCCACGGCCATTCTGCCGATGGAAAGCCCCTGGCAGCAGGTTTCCCGGACCATTCTGATCCCGTGCTCGGGGGCAAACAGGTTCCCGTTGCCAAACACGGGAATGGTGACAGCGTTCTGTACTTTGCCGATCAGCTCCCATCTGGGTCTTCGGCTTCTTCTGTCCGGGGCCACCCGGGGATGAAAGGTCAGGGCATCTGCCCCGGCATTTTCAAAGGCCCGGGCCATGGTTACAGGGAAGTTGGGGTCATCCTGCCAGCCGGTTCTGAATTTAACAAAAACCGGGCATGACACCGCCTTTCTGACGGCAGATACAATGTCAACCGCCTTATCAGGCGTTTTCAAGAGTGCGGCCCCGCATCCTTTTTTGCAGATTGCGGCAACGGAACACCCGAAATTCAAGTCCACCCCGAAGAACCCTTCGGCTTCAACGCGCCGGGCAGCCCGGGCCATGATTTCAGGTTCTGCCCCAAATATCTGGCATACGGTGTGGCCCAGTTCTTCGGGCCGCCAGGAAAACACATGGGATATCCCGGGGTTTTCATGGGGAACGGCTTTGGCAGAGCACATGCCCGTGAACAGCAGGCCGAATCCTGAAAACCGGGTCACAAGCTGCCTGAACGCGATGTGCCCCAGCCCTGCCATGGGGGCCAGAACCATCCGGTTGGAGATGGTTTTGTTACCGATGGTCAGGGGCCTGAGCAGATATCGGGCCAGGTCTTCGGGCGTGTTGACAAAGCTGGCTGCTGTTTTATCACAATTCAATCGTGTCATTAAAATCCATGCTCACTATTTTTGTCCCCGGGCACTGCAGGTTCACCTGTTTTATAAACGGGGTGATGTCCACGGCCCGGGAGACCGGCGGGAAAAAATTATCCTGGTGGTGGGGAAGCACAAATGCCGGCTTAAGGGCTTTTACATAGGCCATGGCCCTGGCGCAGATATCCGAATGGCCCTGGAGGGGCACAAGCAGGAGGTCCACAGGATCTTTTGCCAGCATCTCAAGTTCCGCACGGGTGGACCCGCCGGTGCCAAAGAAAAGAATGCGTTTGCCTTCAAGTTTAAACCGCCAGCTTAAAACCTGGCCGCAGGGGTAATTTTTCAGCAACGGCAGTATGTTTTTGATCTGTTTTCCTGCGCGTATCAATGTGGAGATTAAAAGCTTGGCATCAAAGCGGATGTGACGGCTGAAAAAAGCTGTGGCTTGAATATGGGCAAAACAGATGTCATCTCCGCAATTTTTTATTTCCATCAGATGAGAGCGGGCCATGCCCATTTTTATCAGGGTCCGGGCAACAACGGGGGAGCACACCACTCGGGCGTCCGTAGGGTTAACAATGTCCGGAATATCCAGGATATGATCAAAATGTCCGTGGGAAACAAAAATGTGGGAGAACGGTGCAAGATCCTTGGGTTTTATTGTCTGAACCGGCCATGCCCGGGCATTCCGGCTCAGATAGGGATCAATAAGAAATGAAGCGTCCCGGGACTGGATTTTAAAACCGGCTGTGCCTGTCCACTGAATTTTCATGTTATCACCATGGGCTTGATTGTGGGTTCCCGGGTGTTGTATCAGCCATGGGCTGTTTGTGCAATACCGGCAAAAGGCCGGTTACAGGTTGCCGGACAATGCCAGGGCATTTTTATTGATGGCAATCCCCAAATCCGGTTGGATAATATCATGGTGGGTGGATTTAAAGGGCAGAAAAACCAGGGATACGCTTTGGGGAACCACGTCAGTCCCGGGTAAAATTTCAAGGGTCTCTTTTCTGGGCTTCAGCAGGGCGGCCATGGTAATGCGAATGGTCTGGATGGCCTCGGAAGCGGGCAGGTTTACGGGCTGGTACACATTGTCTTCAATGGTTTGGGACAGGCCCGGTTCCAACTGGGCTGAGGTCATCTGACCCAGGAGCCGTAAAAAAATGTTGGGACGTACCTTAAATCCCGGACTCCAGAAATGCACCGGTTTTTTCTCCCATTCCCGGGGAATTGCCAGTGGCAGGTTTGCCCTCCGGGCCAGATCCGCATGGCTGGACAGGTTTATGGGCGAGATTTTGGCACTGATCCGCCAGAACGGCACCATGATGTCATCCTTGTGGGCAGGGGCTGCGGCACTGAATTTGATTTTTGCAAGTTTCTCCCCCCTGGCCCGCCACAGGCAGTGGCAGTTCCGGCATACCAGGAGCAGTGAATCTCCGCTGCCCCGCACTGGGGGCATTGATGCTGGACCGCGTAGCTAATGTTTTTCTCCGCACTGGTTGCAGAAAAGTGCACCAGGCAGATTTTTTGCCCCGCAATTGCCGCAGGTTTTTTCTTTTATCTTTTCCATGACCTGTTTTCCGCATCCGGGGCAGAATTTTGTGCTAGGTGTGATGTTTTTGCCGCAATACTGGCACCGGGCAAAGATCACCTGCTGGTGACCGCACTGGGGACAGAATTTTGCGTCCAGGGGAATCTGGTTCTGGCACTCCGGGCAGACTGTGGCCAACGCGGCCTGGTCTGACGGCTGTCCTGCCGGGGAAGGCATCTGCTGGGAAAATATGCCGGGCAGCATCATGCCAATGCCTAAGCCTAATCCTGCCTGGGCTCCGTCCGAGGCAATGCCCTGCGGGTTCTCAGCAATCTTTTCCATAGCCATGGCAGTTTTCATCTGCATCAATTTGTTCATGTCATCAAACAACCCTAACCGGCTTTTGTCGTCAATGGCCTGCTGGACCTCGGGGGGCGGGGTGATGGCATTGATGTAAAGATGGGTCAGATCCAGTCCGAATCCTTTGAAATCCTCATGCAGCCTTTGGGCCAAGCCTTTGCCCAGTTCATCGTAATGTTCCGGTAAGTCAAAAATAGAGGATACCTTCTCTCCAATATAGTCGTTAAACCTGGATACCACCACCTGGTTGAGGTAATCGCTGATATCAGAACTTGCATAAATGCCCTGGGTACCGGCCAGGGTATTGACGAACAGGACCGGCTGGACAATTTTCAAGTTAAAGACACCAAAGGCTCTGAGCCTTACCAGGCCAAGAGATTTGTCCTTGAATGCCACCGGGTCCCGGGTTCCCCATTTCAGGTTGGTAAAGGTTTTTAAGTTGATAAAGTATACTTCTGCTTTCAGAGGGCTCTCCATGGCCCAGGGAAGGCTTGCGATTTTTGTCAGAATGGGGATGTTGGCGGTTTTTAAGGTGTGCCGGCCGGGACCAAAGGCGCCAACGGCTCTTCCCTGGTAGAAGAAGACTGCGGCCTGACTCTCCCGGACAATGAGCTGGGCCCCGAATTTGATTTCGCCGGAGCCTTTTTCAGGCAGACGGTGAACCAGTGCCTGGCCGGTTTCGTCAAACCACTCCAGTATTTCAAGGTAAATCAGGTTGTCGGTTCCCATGGGCGGCCTCCTTGCTGTTTTTTGAACGGGTTTGGATTTAAGGGAAAAGTGCTTGCATTCTATTTTTGATAAGATCTTCAAGGTTATAGGATTGATCGAACCGCTGGTATTTATCCGGTGATATTCCCTTGAGAACCTCTTCCCGGGCAAAAGGATCGTCCTTGTTATTTTTATTCAGCCATCAGGATGATAACGCCTTACGGCAGGCAAAGGCAAAATCTTCGGGAAAACATCCCCCGATAAAACGCATCTGGGCCTCGGAAAAGGTGCCCGGCGCATAGGGCAGACGCGGGATAAACGAGTACACAAGGTGCTGTTCTGTGACCGGGCTGTTAAACCGGCCTGAAAATTCCACGCTTGTGACCATCTGTGCCCCTAAGGTTTCCAGGGTCTGGACAGCCATGCGGATGCCGGTGTCCAGAGCATTGCGGGTTGCGGTATCAGCGGAAAGCACATGGGGGCAAGGGGCTTTGGTCATCAGCATCAGCTCCCATTCACTGACCTGGGCCTTGGGGGCAAACAGCATTACCTTTTCATTTTCCCAGATCTTCAGGGCGTTGGGGCCATCCGGGTTCATGTCTGTTCGCCGGTTGTTTTCAATGGCCGTGATAAAGGCGTTAAAAAAATCTGTATTGTGGGCTGCTTTGTAATCCCGGATAAAATCGGCCACAAGATCCCCGCAGGCAAAGCAGGGATACGGGTTGCCGTCACTGTCCAGAATGCTTTCCGGAATCATGGCGTTTTGCTGGTGGATCATTTGGTGGGAGGCATGCAGCCGGTGTCCGGACTGGGCAAATCCAAATCCGAAATTCCACCCCCATAACGCCCCAGTGAAAAAAGGCGGATCACTGTCCAATGGATTGTGATCACCCGATGAGATGGTCTCCATGATTTCCATGCGCAGGGCTTCCAGTTCATCTGTGGACAGGGACCGGCCTGTTGCCGGAAGTTTTATCCCCAGCATTCGGGCGACGCGGACATAGATACGCTGATAATACAGATGCCGGATACCTGCCATGTCAGCAGGGGTCAGGTCATTGGCCCGGTAGCGGATTTGATCATTGGCCATGTTGTCGGCATAATGACCCCAGGGGATATATGAGTTGGCTCGCATATATTCAAAAACATGGGTGTTATCCAGGCTTTCTCCCACAATGGGGCTGTTCCCCTGGATGCCGGGTTTGAGCACCATCACCTCTTTATATGCATCGGGCAGGGCCGGATTGTTGCCAAGCACATCATAGAGATCATGGTCGTGGATGACCGGGAAGGCCCTGCCCTTGACATCCTTTTCAAAAGCAACGCCAGTGGGCGGATGGTCCCCACCGTTATCATACACAAAGTCGCAGGCAAGACCGGCAAGGGCACAAAGTTCCTCCGGGTCCGTGGATGCCTGGGCCAGGGCCAGTTTCAGGGGGCGGGGAAGCAGTTCCAGCACCTGGATCACAGGCCCTGTCTGCACACGCTTTTCCTTTTGCCATTGTTCCAGACAAGCGGTTAAGGAACACTCCGGCCGGGCGGGAAGACTTATGGTCCCAGGGTGCTCTGCCTTGCGGTCCGCCCAGGCCGAGTTAATAAAGGTGCTTCCCCTGAAGGGAAATGCATTGGCGATTTCGTAAATCCGGTCAGCCGCATCTGCCCGGATCTGCCCCTGGGGGTAATTGCCCAGATTTTCCACAGGCCCGCCGTCGGGAAGGCGGCCAAGCACCTCTTCAGTGATCGTCTGCCTGAAATTATCCACAGCAAATTCAGGTTCGTGGATTCCCACCACAAACCGTCCCCGGGGGCTGACACAGGTTCTGGGCGCGTTCATCTACATCTCCGGGGCTGGCGACGGCACTAGGCACAGAAAGGCAAGGTGTCCATCCGAGCTGTTTTTTATCTGGTGGTCAACATTGGGGGGTACATAGACCGCGGTCCCCGGGGAAATGGCATGCCACTGGTCCCCGATGAGCACCTCGCCGTTGCCCTCAACCACATAAATCTCATGCTCCCAGTCATGGGTATGCCGGGGCGCATGGCCCCCGGGCTCAACATCAAATCTTCTCATGCAGAAATTTCTGGCCCCGTCTTCCCTGCCGATGAGCACACGGCCCGTGACATGTTTGACCATGTCGTTATTCATTTGTTTACCTGGGATATCTGTATAGTGGGTTGCTCTCATTTCTTCTCCTTTAAAAGGTCGCTGTCGGGCTGGTTCGGGTAAGTGATGATATTTGAGTTTAAGAACCTGGGTCTGAATTGTCAATGGCTGTTCATACGCCGAATTTGGTCTGGAGTGACATGACAACCGCCTGATTATAACGGATTGGGGAAGGCCATTGATTCGGCTTTCTGGTCCGTCCCTATTTTTCAGGCTTCTTGACCATTGAACATGAATTCTCTGTCCTGTTTTTTGTCACAATCTCAGGACAGGATCTGAAATGTTTCAAAATAAATTAAAATAGTTAAGCATGATCCCCCAAATCCTTTATAATCAGAATCTTTGAAGTGACGCAATCGGGAAAATCAAAGGGCCGGGGATCTCTCTTAATTTTCTTCTGCCGTCTGCATGGCCCGGATCTGTTCCAGGGCAGCCAGAGCCGCCGGTTTTTCCCTGGGACATTTACAGGCAAGGGAAAAGGCCTGTTTTGCTTTTTGGGGATTATCGCTGCTCAGGGCTGCATATCCGGCCATGAGCCATGACCGCCCTGGCGAGGGTCCGCCCCCGGCCAGTTCCTTATAGGCGATATATGCGGCGTTGTATTTTTTTTCCCGGAACAGCAGGTCTGCCTTAAAGGCCAGAAGCCTTGCATCACACCCCTGGGCAAGGCCTCTGTCCGCCCATTTAAGGGCTGCCTGATAATCCCGGCCCTGCTGGTAGGCCCGGGCTATGGCAAGGATACGGTCTGTCATCTGTTTCCGTCCTGCAGAGGAGATATTGGCCGGATCTTTCTGAACCCGTCTCAGCCACTCTTCATACACCCTGGCCGCTTCCAACGGAATGTTGCACCCGGCATACAGGTCTGCCAAAAGCTTGGTTTCGGATGCAGACAAGGGCGTTGTGAAACTGTAAATCATGAACGCTTCAAGCCCTTTTTCAAGGCGGTTTTTATTCAAATGGATGTTGGCCAGGGCCCGCCACCACTTGGGCTCTTCAGGTTCCTGCCGGGTCAGTGCGACGGCATAATCCACGGCCTGTTTATCCATGCCAAGTTCCATGTACTGGTGCAGCAGCACCTCCTGCCAGGTCCGTTTTTTATCTGCGTTGGATTTTTCGGCCAGTTCCTTAAGATATGGCAGGGCCTGGCGGTTTTTTTTGAGGGCAAACAGGATGTTGACCAGAACCTCTTTTCTGTCAAGGGTCATGTCGGCGGGATGGTTTTTCAGCAGCCGGTTAAAGGCATTCAGGGCATTTTGATAATCGGTGTTAAAATAATAACATGCCGCAGCCTGATAAAGATACGCTCCCTTTTTTTCCGGGGCAGCATCATATCCCCGGATAAAGGACCGGGCAGCCTTGTCCATCTGCTTAAGGGTATACCGGCACTGGCCCAGGTTCAGCCAGCCCTGGTAAAACCCGTCATATTTTTTAACGGCCCGCTCATAGGCAGAGGCTGCTTTTTTCACGTGGCCTGCCCCCTGTTTTTCCATCATCATGCAGCAGTTGCCCACAAGAAAATCCAGGTAATAGTGAGTATATCCCTTTTGGCGGGCTGTATCAGGATCAACGGTTTTTGCCTTGGCCTGGAAGAATTCAATCTCCTGGACAGCTTTGGCATAGCTTCCCTTTTCCATGAGCCCTGCAGCCTTGTTTGCACACATACCTGCGGCAACCGGCAGCGCATCGCCTTCCTGGCCGGCAGCCGGCAGCGTACAGGGAGAAAACACCACAAAAAAAACAAGGCAAACCCACAACAATCTGGCCATCACTCCTCCATTTTAAACCGGATGGTGGTCACGACACGAACCTCCACGGCGCTACCGTCCACGGTTCCCGGTTTGAACCGGTACTGGGATACGGACTGGGTTACACTGGATTCAAACACACCCTTGGGCTCAGCCTCCACCACCTTGATATCCCGTACCCGGCCTTCCCTGGTAACAATAAATTCCACGGTTACCCAGCCTTCAATGCCCAGCCTGCGGGCACGCATGGGATAGGATGGCGGCAACCGGACAAGCTGCTGCAGGGGCTGGTCCAGCTCTGAGGTAGAAAACAAGCCCTGGGGCATTTCCATTTTCATGGAAAAATTTGATAGCGGGTCCAGGGCAATATTGCTGGGCAGCTTGGGCAGGTCAGGGTTTAACGTCACAGGCAGATTCGGCCTGGCAAAGGTGGGTCTTTGAATCTGTTTTTGTATGATTTTTGTGGCTGATGCCACTTCCCTGGGCTGTTCAGGCGGCCTGGGCGGTTCTTTTTTGCGCGGCGGCGTATCCGGGCGCTTGATGCGGATGACCTGGATGGCCTGGATAAGTTCCGCGCCATCCGGTGCATCGGGTACCCCTTGGATCAAGGTCGGCATAATCCCGAAGATAAACAGATTAAGCCCCAGGGCCAGAACAATGGCCGAAATCCATACCAGAACAGTACCCGGCTGAAATCTGCGAGACCCTTCCCGGTATGAAATCCGGGCAGTACCGGCCATTTATTCACCCTCGGGCAGGCTTGCGGCAAGGGCCACATTTTCAGCCCCGGCCAGCTTGCAGGCATCCATAACCGAAATGACAAGGCCGGTTCTGCTCTCCTTGTCCGCCACAATCACCACGCCGGCTTCGGGATTTTCAGCCATGGCCCGTTCAACGCCCGAGCGCACGGCCCGGACATCCATCTCCCTGCGGTCCAGGTGAACGGTATTGTCCCGGGTGATGCCGATGAGAATGGTGGCTTTGTTTTTTGCCACAGCCGTACTGGCCGTGGGCCGGGAGATATCCACCCCGGTCTCCTTGACAAAGGAGGTGGTGACCAGAAAAAAGATCAAAAGGATGAACACCATATCGATCAGGGGCGCAATATTCAGTTCAAGGGTCTTTTTTGCGGCCCGCCTGGATGCGGATATATTCAGCATGAAACACTCCTGGTGCGGATAAAGGGTTTAAGATACATGGCTGTGGAGGCGATGCGGTACTTGAGGTTTGAGGCACGCCGGTTCAGCCACCCGCTCATGTAAAGCCCGGGTATGGAGATCATCAACCCGGTCTGGGTGGTCACCAGGGCCACTGAAATCCCCGAGGCCATGGCCCGGACATTGCCCGTGCCAAATACGGTGATCACATCAAAGGTCTCCATCATCCCCACCACCGTGCCCAAAAGTCCCATGAGCGGCGCCACGGCAGAGAGCACACCGATCAGGGCCAGGTACTGGTCCAAAGAGGCGGTCAGGGCCATAACCGTTTCATCAAGAATACGCTCGTCCAGATCCGGGTCCGGCACCGGGCTGCGCCGGGACAGAAATTCCCTGATTAGAAAAGCATTGGCCCCCTTATACCTCTTTCCGGGCCACAGGTTGTCCCGGACCAGTTCCCCGGCCCTGGCCCTGGGCATGTTTTTCACATACAGGCGATGCAGGAAAAACAGGCGGTTGAAAATCAGTATCCACATCACGAGGGAAACGCACAAAATGGGCACCATCACCACCCCGCCGGAACGGATATAAGCGATCATCTGATAAAAAAACTCGTCCATCCGGATCGTTCCTTAATTCTGGTCCCTGTTTGTTGCGCTGGAAATTTCAGGCGGCCGGCATCCGTTCCTTGCCTTGAACACCATATTGACAAAGGCCACGGACTTTTCCTCCATGATGCTGATCTGGGTCTCCACGCGCCGGGATAAAAGGGTGTGAAACAGCATAATGGGAATGGCCACGGTCAATCCGAGCATGGTGGTGACCAGGGCCTCGGAAATGCCGCCGGACATCATTCTGGGGTCTCCTGCTCCGTAATAGGTGATCACATGAAAGGTGTTAATCATGCCGGTAACCGTTCCCAGAAGCCCCATGAGCGGTGCAATGGCGGCCAGCATGCCCAGGGTGGATAAAAACCGTTCTATGGCGGGAATCTCTGCCAGGATCGCTTCCTGGAGCATATTTTCCATATCCGTGCGGGTCTGGGTTCTTACAGCCAGGGTCTTAAGCAGGACCCGGGGAATGAATCCCCGGCTGTTGGCCTGCATCAGGTCCCGGCATGCCTGAAAGTTCTCGGATGCAAGCAAAGGGGACAGTTTTTCCATAAAAGGCTCGATCCGGATTTGATGCCGCACAAAGAAACACCCGCGCTCCACCAGGATGAGAACGGCAAGTCCCAGCAGGGCCAGGATGGGCCATACAAGGGGGCCGCCCTTGGGCACCTGGTCCATCAGGTTCAGTTCATGGGTAAACCGCCGAAGGGCGCCGCCTTTGGAGATATCCACGGGCACACAGTCGCTTTGCCCGGCAAGATAGGCGTCAATCTGATCCCCCAGTTTTTTTGAGGGCAGTTTGGACAGGGCGAAAAACCGGCTGCTTTGATCCGAATAGAGCAGAAAACCGGTTTCCGATTCCCGGCCCTGCTCATCATTGAGCACATAAAGGGAGGTAAAATTGCCGACGCTCAAAATTCTGGCGTCCCTGTCCTTTCCCTGGCGGTCCACCACCATGCCCTGGCGCAGGGAGACCTCACCCGAAGCCAGGATTTCGTCAAACAGGATATCGGAGATCCGGCGGATATCATCCATGGACCAGAACCGCTCCTGGTTGATCACAGGTGTAAGAAAACTGTTCCGGTCTTTGTCAAAGGCGCTTTGAGGGCTTTGAACCAAAAGGCTGTTGAGATCCTTGGCGCAGGTTCTGACAAAGCCTGCCAGCTCCTTGTTCACCATTCTGGATTCTTCAAGACTGCTCTGCAGTTTAGCCTGTTCGTCTGCCAGGACATCAATTTTTCCCTGAAGCCCCCCATTGGCGGTCTGGAGGCGGCTGTTTTTGGATTTCAGCGTTGCAATGGCCGAAACAAGGGCATCTTTGTCCTTTTTTATGGCCTGGGCATTTTCCAGGGCCTCGGCCTTGGCTGCCGCAAGTGCTTTGGCCGCTTCAGCAGCCATATCCCGGCGTTTTTGTTCAAGATCGGCATAGGATTTACGCATGTCTGCGGCCATAACTTCCGGCCCAGGGACCAGGCAGACAACCGTTGCGGCCAGGATCAGGCTGGCCAATAAAGGAATTAACAGGGATTTCATTGGTATCATTTCTGATCCCCCCCTTCCGGGGCAATGGCCCCCAGGGGCAGGGCCACCACCTCCATGGGCCGGTGTTTGGCCGCCATTTCCACCACAGCCTCAATGGCCGGCACACGGGTTTTGTCCAGGGTGCGCCATTGATTTGTCGCCACATCAAAAATTCCTGCGCTTTCCCGGTCCAGGGCCAGAAAGAACAGCGCCACCCGGCCCATACGGAAAATATCTGCAAGGACTTCTGCGCCGTCCGCAACAATTTTTTCCCGGTACACCTCCACTGTATTGCCGTATTCGGCTTCCACAAACAGGGCTTCCATCATTTTTCTATATCTTTCGGCAATGGTGATATCCGGATCATCCAGGATCACCCCCAGCCGGGCCAGCCGGTCATTGCGTTCCCGGGATAAAAACGGGGCGTCCGCTGCCACAAGGGACTTCAGCCGCCTAAGAAGGTCCCCTAAAAACGGCGCCAGTTCAGTTCTGATCCGCTGGCCCTCCTCTTTTTCCCGGGTAAGGTCCTGATTTGATTTCTCCAGATCCAAAGCCTTTTTGGCCAGGTTCCTGTTGGCAAAGGCAAGCTGGTCATTTTCCGCTTTAAGGCGGTCATATTCCTCTGCAAGGGCCTGGCGCCGGGCATCCCAATTTTCCCGGGCCGCCTGGGTGGCCTGGCGGGTATCCACCGAGGTGGCAACCGGGGCTTCAATATCCTTTGGCACCGATACCCGGGCATGGGCGGCAGATCCAATCCATGCCGGGAATATGAACAGGCAGACCATGACAACGCGCCCCATCCATGTTCTGCCATGATCCCGGGATACCTGATTCTTTTCACTTCCCATTATCTTCCCTTTCATCAACCTTGAAGTCCAATATTTTTTAAATCCATGGCGTGTTTTAGCTGACTCCACAAAACGGGCCGGCTAAATCATCCCTGTAGTACAAGACCGAAAAAAGAAAGTCAAGGCGAATCTATATTATTCATACCAAGTTAATAAGTCTTTTATAAATAAGACAGGCTTGGGCTGAAAATGATTGCCATGTCCATGGTCATATAATTGACAATTGGAATAAAGCGGAATAGTACTATTTAAAAAAAATTGATAATTTAGATGATCAAGAAAGGTTCTTATAATGCATCAGCATGGTTACATTGGCCGCAAAATGCGGCTGCCAAAACTTAAAGATCAACCGGCAATCATTATTGCGGCGTTTGGCTCTTCTTCCAGGGGGCAGGCAGCCATGGACGCAGTTGAAGCCCAGCTTGCCGGAAATTTTGCCGACTATCAGATATACTGGGCATATACATCCGAGATCATCCGCAGGAAAAGAGGGCTTCCCAGTCTTCTGGAAACCCTGGCCAAAGTGGAGTCTGACGGGTATCGCAAAGCCGTTGTCCAGCCCCTGCACGTTTTTCCCGGCACAGAGTATCAGCAGGTCAAAGAGTCTTCTTTATATTTCCCTGGATTACGGGTGATCTTGAGTGAAACCCTGTGCCACCGGTGGGATTTTATCCAGGAAGTTCTGGAAGAAGTGTCAGGGGATTTTCTCACCGGGGAAAACCAGATCAACCTGCTTGCCCTGCACGGAACCCCATTGGCCGCAGATCCCGTGAACATGGTCTATCTGGGCATCAGTCATCTTGTCTCAGGTCTGTATGACAATGTTTATGCGGCCACGGTTGAAGGGATTCCCACTATCCAAAGCGTTGTCAGCCAGATCAAAAAAGACCATGCCCGGACACCGTTTACCCGGATTCGCCTGATCCCCATGATGTTTCTGGCGGGCATGCATGTGGAAAAAGATCTCATGGGTGACCAGGACAGCTGGCGCAGTATGTTTGAAAAAATGGGAATGGACATAGACTGCCCCACCATCACCTGCGGGGCACAGGAATATTTCAAGGGACTGGCATTCAGAAAAGAGTGCATCCAATTTTTCTGCCAAAGACTTAAGCGGGCACTTGATATTATGAAATATTATTAGGGGGGGGTGATCGTAAGATGGGTCACAAGGTCTCCAAAAAAATAGGTATACCGAAACCTTCAACAACAGTGAAAATGCAAATCCGATCAAACATTTTTGAGAAGAAAAGAGGGAGGGGGGCTTGTACATACTTTGCCTGAATTGCCATGATCGTCCGGGAATTGTTGCCGCGGTTGCGAACGCTTTGTGTGGTTCAAACTGTAATATTGAGGAATCTTCGCAGTTTGACGATCCATATTCCAATCAATTTTTTATGCGCGTTATGTTTTCTGCCGTAACTGAAGGGGCTGAGGAAAAGTTTAGAACCATGTTTGAGGTTGTGGCCGAGGGATTCGGCATGAGCTGGTATATGAGAGAAATGGATGAGCCGGTCAAGACACTTGTTCTGGTGTCGAAAGATGATCATTGTCTGAACGATATTATCTATCGCTGGAGGACAAAGCACCTTAACATTGAAATAGTTGGCGTAGTATCAAATCATGAGGTAAATCGAGAGCTTTCCGAGCAATTCGGGCTTAAGTTTTATTATGTGCCCACACAGGGGGTTGTTGATAAAGATGCGGTTGATGAGCAGCATTTCAGGATTATCAAGGAAACGGGTACAGAGCTCATTGTGCTCGCGCGCTATATGCAGATCCTTTCCGAGAATATGTGCGAGAGATATGCAGGGCGGGTGATCAATATTCACCACTCGTTTCTGCCGGGCTTCAAAGGCGCAAAACCCTATCATCAGGCATATGAGCGCGGTGTGAAGCTTATCGGGGCAACCGCGCATTTTGTTACGAGGAATCTTGATGAAGGGCCGATTATAGAACAAGATGTCATGCGTATTGATCACCGCGATTGTCCGAAAAAATTGCAAATTCGGGGGCAGGATACGGAGGCCAGAGTGCTCGCCCGCGCGATCGAAATGTACGCCGAACGACGGATATTCCTTCACGGGAGTAGAACGGTTATTTTGTAGGGGGTATTTTTTAGTAAGGTTACCGCGCGCGGGTGCTCCCAGAAAATTTTCTGCCCTCCAGCGTTCGCAGATCACGGCATTGGCCTGTTCAAACCCCAGTGACAATGGAAGCCATGAAAACGATGGTCCGGTGAGAAACTTGCTCAAACCGCCGTTGAAAAAAAAATTTGTAAAATCGATATCTGCCGGTACCGTTCGTCGGTGGCTGGATCAGGATAAGATCAAGCCCCAAAATATGGATAGAGCAGACATTACCTGACATTGTCGCTCAGGCACAAAAACAAAAAGCATATCTCCTGTTTGGAGATGAAGTCTCCTTTCCTCAATGGGGCAGCCTGACTTATACCTGGGCACCAATTGGACACCAACCGACTGTTCCTACTTCGGGAATACGAAAAGGCTATAAAGTATTCGGACTTATCGACTACTTTTTGGGCATTGTGAAGAATTAAAAGCTGCCTGATTTTTCAAGGACTTATGTTAGCAAATTATTTATCTGGAAAACTATAGGTACCTGTAGCTTGTGTGGGTTAATCAATGTGGATCTGCCGTACCACCACCGGGGCGCTGACATTTTTCAGGATTTTGGACTCAGGCGCTCCCATGGCAAACTGCTGGTCCAAGAGGGATGCCGTGGATTCAGAGACCAAAACGCTGCCCTTTTCGGCAATGCCGCATATCCGGGCCGCGATGTTAGTGACAGGGCCCGAGGCCGTATAGGTCCAACGGTCCCCGGTAATGCCCGAAAATCGTGTTGACCCGACAGCAGCCATACCGGAGTTGATACCCATGTTCACGACCAAAGGGTCTTTCTCCTTTCTAAGGGTGTCGTTAATCTGGGCGGTCCGCTTTTGTATGCCTACAGCCGCAGACACCGCATTTTTTGCATGGCTTTTCGGGTCATGGTCCATGAACAGAATCATGAGGCCGTCTCCTGCGGTCTCGTTGATATCCCCGTGATTTTCCATGATGATATCGAGAAATTCGCTGAAATAGGTTTCGATAAGATGGTTCATCTTCTCACGGGGTGTGGTTTCACTCAGTTTGGTGTACCCGGCGATATCCAGGAAAAGGACCGAGATATCTCGTTCATGCTTATCTAAGTCCGGGTTCTCAGGATTATGTTCAATGATGTCCTGAACGGATTTTGGCACGAATTTGTTGAGATGTCCCCGGATGCCTTCTAAAAGCCGGACCCTGGCAAGGGTCTCCTCAAGCTTTTTGTTTTTTGCTTTAAGCTGCTCCAAAAGTTGTTCCAGGTAGAATTCCCTGCCCTCCACCTTGACAATCATCATGCCCAAGGCCTCGGCCATTTCGGAGACCATGGGTGGATACTTTTCCTGGTTGGTCAGTTCCATGAGGCTGCTGGTTTGTTCATACGCTCCCCTGGAAACTTTTTGGGCCGTGTCCAGCAAAATCTTAAAGAGTTTCTGGTTTTCCGTTTGATCCATAGGTTTTAAGCATCCTATGTCTTATATATTGGGTTTTATATATTGCCAAGCGCACGCCTGAATGCCTTCAGGTCTGCGGTTTTGCCCATGACAATCAGTGTGTCCCGGGGGTGGATAATGGTTTCAAAATGGGGGGCAAACTCCATGTGGCCTGACTTCTCTTTGATTGCAATGATGATCAGGTTATAATTCTGCCGGATGCCGGAATCCTTAAGCGGTTTCCCTGCATAATCCGATATCTCCGGTACAAAGGCCTCTTCAATCTGGATGGCATCGCTTTGCCGGGACAGTGCTGTATTCAGAAAATTGGAAACCGTAGGACGCAACAATTTCAACCCCATGGAAACCCCACCGATATCATAGGGGGATTCCACTTGATTGGCACCAGCCACATAGAGTTTCTTTCCCACCATGGGGCTTGATGCCCGGGCCATAATATAGATGTCCGGATTGAGTTGCCTGGCCGTGAGTACCAGGAATACATTTGCCGTATCCGTTGCAAGGACCGCCACCAGGGCTTTTGCCCGCTTGATCCCGGCTTTTTCCAGAACCTCCTCGTTTCCGGCATCTCCGATGATATAGTGGATTTTATCCTTTTCCAGGACATCTTTGAGTTCTTCACTCTGTTCTACGACGACAATGTCCTGGGTATCTTCGCCCACGAACTTGCACAGCACTCTTCCGATGCGGCCGTACCCGCAGACAATGTAATGATCGTTCATTTTTTTTATTTTGTTGTCCAAACGCTTCCTCCCCAGCATGCTTTTAATTTCACCGTCCACTACCGAACTGATGAAAACGCCGCCCAGATACAGAAAATATCCTACGCCTGTAAATATCAGAAAAATGGTGAACAACCGTCCGCCGTCTGACAGATCGTGGACTTCCAGAAATCCCACAGTGCTCAGGGTAATGGCTGTCATATAGGCGGAATCAAGGACACCCCAGCCTTCAATGGCCATGTACCCGGCAGTGCCGAATATAAAAAACAGAACCGCGATAATTACGGCCATTTCCATTTTTAACGTTTTATCCATGGCTTTTTATTTACGTTTACTGACGCCCAAACGCAAGGGAAAGATGAAAAGCGGTTAATTCCCATAACGGCTTTGATTACGTGCTTTAAACCCGTTTTCTAATGCTTGACGGCTCCGGCGGTTGCTGGTATTAAAAGGCCATGACAGACGAACCCACAAAATTTTCGCGCTGGCGCAGGGATATGGTGGAAAAGCAGATCATTGCCAGGGGGATAAGCGATCCTCTGGTGATCCAGTCCATGCTCCAGGTGCCCCGCCATCTTTTTGTCAGTGAAGCCCTGGTGGACAGCGCCTATGGAGATTTTCCGCTTCCCATTGGTGAGGGCCAGACCATTTCCCAGCCTTTTATCATCGCTGAAATGACCCAGAGCCTGACCCTGACAGGCCAGGAACGCGTCCTTGAGATCGGCACAGGCTCCGGTTATCAGGCTGCTGTGCTGTCACGTATTGTTTACAGGGTGTATACCATTGAACGGAATAATACCTTATATTTACAGACCCGGAAACTGTTTGACCGCATGAAATACCATAATATCGTAACCCGCTATTCCGACGGCACCCAGGGCTGGAAAGCCGAAAGTCCCTTTGACGCCATCATTGTTACGGCCGGCGGCAATCAGGTCCCTGAACCTTTAGTGAATCAGCTTTCAGAGGGCGGACGCCTGGTCATGCCCGTGGGGGGGCTGCATTCCCAGGAGCTTTTACGTATTGAAAAAACCAGCACCGGCATCAGAACGGTCAATCTGGGCGGCTGCCGTTTTGTTAAGCTGATCGGCGAACACGGGTGGCCAGCTTAGATCGTGTTTGAACCTAACGTCACCCATCTGCGGCGTTGCAGAAAAACAGGTAGCAATTAACTCATCCCATAGGTAAATTTTTATGTCCTTTTTTTCTTCTGCCACCTCGGCAACCATAAAAGAGTTGCTCATGGGGTTCTGCCTGGGCGTCGCCAATATCATCCCGGGGGTTTCCGGCGGGACATTTCTGCTGGTTTTCGGGATATATGAACGGGTGTTTTCAATTTTAAACCAGATCAATAAATCCTTTATTTTAAAATGCCTTGAACTTGTTCTCTCCTGTTTCATACACCCGGTTAAGGGAATTAAAAATTTATGTACATTTTTCAGGGAAACCGGTTTTTATTTCCTGTTTAAACTTGCGGCCGGGACCGCCGTGGCCATTCTTGCCCTGTCCAGTCTGATGAAATATCTTTTGCTCCACCATTTTTCAGTAACCTATTCTTTTTTTTTCGGACTGATTCTGGTCTCTGTCATTATCCCGGTAAAGATGCTCAGGCGTTTTGATACCTGGGCAGTGGCTTGCCTTCTGGCCGGGATCGGCATCACGGTGTGGGTATCAGCCATGGTCAACCCCTATGATAAAATCAAGATGAAGTCCGATCATCTTGCCCGGGCCTGCCAGGCCCAGTCCGTTTCTGCTGCCGGTCAGGATGGTTCTGTGCGTGAATCGGGAAAAAGGATTTCAACTGTCCAAAGTTATTCTTCCGGGGACTATCTGTATATTGCACTTTGTGGTGCCCTTGCCATCTCCGCCACAGTGCTGCCGGGTGTCAGCGGGTCCCTGGTACTGATTTTACTGGGGATCTATTTTGATGTTATTTCAGCCATTTCCGAATTAAAGTCCTTTCATTTGGAGACATTTATATTTCTGGGGGTATTCGGCCTGGGGGTGGGTCTGGGCGGTCTTTTGTTTGCCCGGCTGGTCAGCTTTGTTCTTTCCCGTTACTATAATGCCACCATGGCCTTTTTAGGCGGGCTGATGGCAGGCTCGCTTTATGCGTTGTGGCCCTTTAAAAAGATTGTATTCATGGCCCAGCAGTATGTAAAACAGGCAGGAGAAGTGGTCTGCCTTGAACATGTGGCAATCCAGACCAATATCAATGTCCTTCCCACCGGAGATGATCCTTTGATCGCAGCGTTTGCCTTCTTTGTCCTTGGCTGTATTATCATGATGTTTTTTGTCAGAAACGAGACAGCTGCTTCGCCGGCAGACAAATAAATCATCAGGGTTTGAAGATTGCACACATTGTTTTTTGGAAACCTGATTTATGATGACCCACGATGATTTTTTAAAGATAGAAAAACAGTTTCATGCGTATGCCAGCCCTTTTGTTGACAAGGCCGAAGATCCTTACCCATTTGTGCTCAAACAGACGCATACTGCCCGGGTCTGCAGGGCCATGGAGATGCTTTGCGCATCCCTTGATCTTGACAGCTCCAAAACTACCCGGGCCCTTCTTGAAACCCGGCAGAACGATTCAAGCTGTGTAACCACGCTTAATAACATGAGGATTTTTCAGGCCGGAATGGTCTATGATTTAAATTTTCCTGCTGCGGCCGCTGCTATCCTGGAGCTGGAAGTCATTCCTGTCCTGTTAGGCGGTATTCCCCCATCAGAGCTGATTACCCGGCTGGCGCAGGCGCTTTTGGGTCATTTGAAATTTCTTGCCGCATCCGTGGTTATCTTAAGTTAAGAATGCCGGTTAACTTCTTTTGGCTGAACCGGTAGGTTGAATTACAGTGATGGCAGCGAAGCGCCAATGGAAATGGGCCGTTGGCCAGGATATCGGTACGGTCTTCTTCTGGCAGGTTCCTAAGGTAGTCTGCCATTCGCTCCTTTGAGCACCGGCAGTAAAATTCCACCCGGGAACTGTCCAGAAACCGCGGTGACAGGTCGGCAAAACCGGTCTTAATGATGGATTCCGGTGTCTGATCCGCCTGATCCGGGGCAAAGCGGTGGCCTAAAGCGTCGATTTCCCGGATCATGGTTTCGGCCCGGGCAACGTTATCGGGTTGGGCACCCGGCAGGGCCTGCAAAAATATACCGCCTGCACCGGTGATGTTTTCATTTTCATCAAAGGCCACGCCCAGGCTGAAGCCTGAAGGAATCTGTTCCGAGGTCAGAAAGTATTCTGCCAGATCTTCGGCAATGGCGCCGTGGGCCAGGGCAATCTGGCCGGTATAGGGTCGGTTAGCATCCTCTATGTACCTGGTCACCGACAAAAAACCTGCCCCGTAAAGGGTGGACAGCCGTTTGATCCTTTCCGGATTTTCTACTTCAATGGGGTTGGCCTTTAAATATCCGCGGATCTCCCCAAAGGCATTGGCTTCCACATCAAGGCCCTTTATGGGGCCGGAACACCGGATGTTCATTGCAATCCGGTCCCGGCCTTTCAGGGGCGCGCTCATCAGGGCCGCGGCAATATATGCCTGGCCCAGAACCAGGGTTTCCAAAGGACCCAGATCATGGTTTGCCTGCATCTCTTTAACCATCCGGGTGGCATGCACCACCACCCCTTTAATCTGGTCATCCGCCATTAAAAAACGGTACAGCCGTTCTTTGGCCGAGGCCTGGAACCGGGCTTTTACATCATGGTTAAATATATCTTTTTTTATCATTTTTTGATTCCCAAAAGTAATTATACCGGGTTATTATAAGACCTGAGCGGTAAATGTAAATCATAGTTTGCAGTGGATTATATATCACCGGAGACATGGATATGAAAAAAAATTTTGAATTTTGCCTGGACCATGTATTGAAGAGTGAAGGGAGCTGGTCAGATCATAAGGATGATCCGGGCGGTGCAACCATGAAAGGGGTGACCTTGCTCACGTACCGGAGGTTCTATGGTGCGGACAAGACAAAAGAGGATTTGAGGCAGATCAGTTCCGGGGAGTTGTCCCACATCTACCGTACCGGGTATTGGAATACATGCCTGTGTGACGACCTGCCGGACGGTGTGGATTTAACGGTTTTTGACGGCGCTGTGAATTCCGGGCCCGGGCGGAGTGTCAAATGGCTTCAGGCTGCTGTCGGCGAAGCCCAGGATGGTCATATCGGTCCGAATACCATTTCAAAGACCCAGGCGGAGGACGGGGTCTCTGTGATACATGGGATCTGTGATCAGCGGCTCTCCTTTCTCAATGCATTATCGACCTGGCCATCCTTTGGGAAAGGATGGCAGCGCCGGGTGGAAGGGCTGAGAGCAGATGCCGTGGCTCTTTTCCTGGGCAAGATTCCCGACGAGACAGCTCCGCCGGAACAATTTGAAATCGTCAGGAAGGGTGATTCAGGGGACTGGGTGGTCAAGGTTCAAGAAAAACTTGGGATTGATGCCGGCGGCATCTTCGACAGCAACACGGAAGATGCGTTGAAAACCTGGCAGGAGAAACACGGTTTGGAACCGGACGGAATTGCAGGCCGGAATACCTATCGGGCAATGGGTTTGATTGCCTGATTACCGATACCTTTTTTATATGAAATCAATACGTTTCAACACCTATGACCATGAAAGTGAGGATGACATGCCAAGCACTGAACCCCAGGAAGGTTATCTTATCAGTAATGCAGAAACAAGGGCCGCGAATTTAACGACAAGTAAAAGTTCGGAAATCCCTGCCACGAAACAATTTGTTGTCAATGCAACCGGCAACCTGTTTGTGGCGACAACCTTGAACGGCACCGGAAAGGAAACCGTTTCCATATCCGGGGAGGCTGAAGAGGCCTTCGGCCAGGTGAGCGTCTTCTTTGCAGCAATGACCAAGGCCATGTCAGAGGCCGGTGCCGGGTTGTTTAATTATGACGCCATTGACAAGCTGGTGTCTTCCTCTGGTTTGTTTGTCAAAATTACTGAAAGCATCATTGATTTTGAGAGCAAACAAAAAGGAATCACCCTGGGAAGTCAGTTGATACAGGCCCTTCTGGGCTTGAGCGGGAACCTGGCTTCCATTGGAAAATCCTTGATGGATATGATTATGGGGATGGGCCAGGAAGCCGTAAAGATTGCCTCTGATACGTCCAGTCAAAGCAAGAAAGTCGGCACGATTATTTTTGTTTGCGAGTATTTGCTGGGGGCCGTATCCATTACCCCGATTGTTATTTCCGTGGACGCAACCACTGCAAAAGGGCTTTGGGAAGCAGGACCCTGCCTTAAAGTCGAAAGTTCTCAAATAAAAATGAAAATTGGTAAAGCGGTGTATCTGTTTGTACCGCCTTCTTTTGTAAAACATGCGTCAGCGTTAAACGAGGCCATGTCAGATCCGGAATTCAACAACCTGGTTGAATCGATGAGATCTGCTATCCTTGCCGGCACACCTGAACCCGAAGCCACGTCATCCTAAATTTAAAAGAGGGGCCGGAAATGTCAGGAAAATTTTGGCGCTGGTTGACCCGGAAAGGTGAAGGCGCGGAGTCATCCGGCCAGGAAGCGTTTTTGCCTCAGTATTTGCCGCTGGCAAAGCACTATGTGTTCAATGAAACCGGAAATATTTTGCTGTGTGCAACTGCCGACAGCATCCAGCACTTTAATGAAGATATTCGAAATTCCTTCATGGATGTCAGCGTGTTTTTTACGGCAATGACCAAAGCCGTTCATTCAACCGTTAATCCGGTTACCCAAAAACCGTTTTCCATTTACAATTATCAGGTATTAAAAAATATTTTGAACCAGTCGGGAATGTTTGTTGAGACGAACGTGGAAGAGGGTGAGTTCTGCAGTCAGGGGGTGGGCGCATCATTGGGGAGAGAGTTAATTCAGACCATATTGAACCGGAATTTTTCTGAGTCTCCGCTCCATTTTTCCAAGGGAATGTTTAACGGAATGGGGTATCAGAAGGTTTCTTCTGACCAATGGCAAAAGATGAGTAAAGATGAACGCAGGTTTTGCCGTAGCGGCAACATTTTTTTTATTTGCGAGTTATTGTTGGGGGTTCCTCAAACATCGGCGATTGTGGTGAAGATAGACCCGTATACCGTCAGCAGGGACCCTGAGGAAGACAGGCAGAACATCTTTGACCTGGGCAATGTAAACGGTAAGGATGAGCACGAATATCAAAGTGAGTCGCGGCATTGGACGTATAAGAAAAGAACCTATTTATTCGTACCGCCAAGCTTTTTTAAAAGTAATATCGCCAGATTAAAGGCGTCGGACTCCCATGAATTTGACAGCTATGTGGAATTCTTGGCAGAACGCTTGCAGGCCGCCGCAAAGAACCCGGCAACACCCCAGGCGGATTAAGATGAATCGGCCGTTTTAAAGGGCTCATCCTGAATTGAGTATCTTCTGCTGGATCATCGTTTCGGCCGATTTAAGAATTTGGGGCATTGTTCAAATTCAATCCATTTGCAAAATTGGGTATGATGCTTCATGGTGTCGTCAATCAAAAAGTTGCCTTTGACAATTTTGTAGGTATCGCGCATGTTCAGCAAATGCAGGCGTTGCATTTCGATAGTACAAAATTTGCTGTCCGATAAAAATTCGGACAGCGATGATATGCTCTTTTGCTTCAGCCACATTCGGCTGATTTCGGTAAGGTTGAATTTCGCCCCGAGAATCAAAGCCGATGCAATCAGTGTCAAATTTTGCAACTGGATATTGGTAAGCTCGGGTTTTAAAAATGCGAATCCGGCAATTATGAAGGCTGGTTTGCAGACACACGGTATCTCCCCCTGTAACTCCCTATTTATAATGTATAATACTAACGCGGGCATAGCCCGCGTTAGACTACCTCTCTTAGTGTATTTACAAAGGTTTGAATATCCTCTTCCCGGTGCAGAGCGGTTAAGCCCAGCCTTAATATAGCCTTTCCCAAGGGTACTGTGGGAAAACGGGCCGAAAAAGCCAGGATGCCCCGGGAAAGAAGATCCTGGGAGACTTGTGCCGCTTTTTTTTCATCTCCCATCAGCACAGATATGATATGGGCGTCTCCAACCACCTGGAATCCTTCCCGGATCAGTGTTTCGCCCATGGACGCACTGACATCCTTTAAGGTTTTCCGCACGTTGTCTCCCTGCTCCACAAGTTCCAGGGCATCCACGGCAGCCAGGGCATGGGCCTGGGGAAGGGAGGTGGTGTAGATAAGCGGGGAAGCGAAATTCATGAGATACTCCTTTACCCCGTACGGCAGCAGCACAAAGGCGCCAAACAGCCCCAGGGCCTTGCCAAAGGTGCCAAGGGCTATATCCGTCACCCCATGGGCAATTCCCCTGCCTTTGTCCCCCAGGACGCCAAAGGCATGGGCTTCATCCACAATCCCATAAAATCTATGTTTTTTCTTTAAATCCCCAAATCTTTTTACGGGTAAAATATCCCCGTCCATGCTGAACAAAGATTCAGTAACAACGCCTTTGTTTTCCAAAGACGCAGCGTCCAGGCGCTTTTCCAGATGTTCCAGGTTGTTGTGGCGATATCCCTTAAGAGACGCACCGCTTAAGGAGATTCCCTTGACGCAGCTTGCATGCACATGTTTATCAAAGATAAGGGTGTCTCCCTTTTCAAACAAGGTTGAGAGAATGGCCAGGTTTGCCTGAAATCCGCTGGAAAAGAAGATGGCATCGTCATACCCGAAATAATCGGCAAAAATTTTTTCAGCCCGGCAGATGGTTTGGTAGTTTCCCGCCACCAAACGGGATGAGGAGGCGGAAGAACCTTCAGCCTTAAAATGTTTTCCCACCTGGGCAGCA